>NZ_CBDBOM010000002.1:0-267215 GCF_965208355.1 Candidatus Poriferisocius sp. | reverse complement strand
GCCCGATCTGCTGGCAAGAACGGGAAGGAGACGTCTGCCGCAACCGGCTGTGCAATGGCCAAGAAGGCGAAGTCTTCATCGAGCGGATTGAGGCCATAACCCTCTTTGTCGACCCGCTTCCTCAAATCGTGCACCGGTACAAGTACGAAAACAAGTACGGCTGGGCTCAAATCTTTGCCCGCCTCCTCATTGGCCATCTCGAAAACCACTGGAACCTTGCAGACGTCGACTTGATCGTGGCCAACCCGTCAGGTTCCGATCGAGACCACATAGCCCGAGTCCTGAAGTCCGCGCGGGTCCAGGATTTCTTGGATTGTGCTCTTCGGCTGTTGCGCCCAGAGCTTATTGACGGGAAACAGATCGTGATCTACGACGACATTTGCACGACTGGCCTACAACTCAACGCTGTCGCCCGACTACTTCGGGAATGGGGAGCCGAGTCAGTCTGCGGAATCGTTCTGGCCCGCCAACCCTGGGGCGGATCATGATGCCTTGGCGAAAGCCCGGGGATCGGTCTGGCTCTTGGCTGAAGCAGCTACCCAGGCTAGATGCAAGAGAAATGACGCTTGATTAGCTGGTCAATGTGCATGGTTGACAGCAGATCATTCAGTTCTACTCCTCTACAGGAAACGGCAGTTTTCCCGTTTCCGCAGGTGGTGGGTGGTTGCAATTGTCGGCGATGAAGCTGCTCCCACATTTGATCCCACCTGCGCAGAGGGTCTTGGCCAATGCGAGGAATGTGCGCTATTGGTACCCGCGGCCTAGGTGCATGACCAGCCAACGGGGAAACTCCAAGTGAATCAACCACGACAGCCCCTCCCAGAAGTGGAAGGTGTGGCGGACCATAAACACTGTCAGATTTCAGGTTCCTCGGTCGGTAGGGCAGTTTGGTTAACCCCTCTCCCTGGCCGTCGGCTCCAACAGACTCTTTGCTCCTTGCCCGTCTGGCAATATGCTGCTTCCGCCGTGCGAGGTCGAGCCTGATTGACCGATACGCGGCGAGAATGATCAACAAACCCCAAACCAGAGCGGGGATCGCCTGATGTTGGAACATCAGTTCCCGGCATGCTTCTCCAGCCGGTCCCGCTCGCGCTGGTCGTGCCGCAAGACAGCCTCGGCAACCTCTCGGCTCTGCCGTTTCTTGCGTCCGCTCGGCGTTGATATCCTAGCCTTGTTGAGGAGCCAGCGGGTATCCGCCACGTCGCGGCCCTTATCCAGATAAACGCTGGCAGCGACATCGTCCAGGTGTTTCTTTGCCAATGGTGTCCCCCCTGTTCGCCCTCTTGACGGACAACATAACCTGACCTCGCTGGAGCCTACGAACGCAAAGCCTCCGGCAGCGGGCGATCGACAGCGTCCGCCGCGGCGTTCGTGGCGAGCCCGCAGGCACAGACCGATGGGACTGGCCCGCGGGCGATTCGATCCTCCTGACCTTCGTCTACTCGGGAGAGCGCCCTCCAGGATCGGATCTCTTCCTATTGTCTGACGCAGCGTTTCCGCGCTTCGTCTAGGACGATCCGGGGAATCTCCCATGCTCCTGCGTTAGCCCTCTGCGTACTCCCATCCCATGTCAGACTTCGCGTGTCCTAACAGGAGAGTAACGAGGGCTCGAATTCTGTTTGCGTTGCGGCGAGTCAAAAGCAGTCCAGGGAAGCTGCTTGCAGGGATTAGTCTCGCTGGGTGCTTTAGCGAATCGGCTTGCCCCGGGTCCATGTAAGGGGATCTTTGCCTGAGGAAGGTGTGCGGTGACTCTCGCCGATCCCGGTTTGGTGCAGGAGAAGGCATGGGAGTTCGCCAGCGCAGTCGAGGCGAGTTGGACCGCCTACAGCCGTGGGCAATGGGATGAGGACGGGAGGGCTGTGGCAAGGATTCGAGGGCTGCTCCCGCTGCTGCGTGAAGTTGCGGAAAGGGTGCACCCCGAAATAGTCCCCGACTTACACGAGCCCGACTACACGGAAGTGGGCACTGATGTGGATGGCAATCCGGCAAACCCTGTGGGCGCAGTTTCTCCGCCTAGAAGACCTAGCCCGCACGCGACTCCAAGAGTTTGAAGGCTCCGCTGGCGACCCGCCTGACTGGATCAGACCAGGACTACCTGGAGCAAGCCCGCACAGCGGCAGGATTCACCACGTGAGGCGAAATCCCATGCGAGTTCGGCATGCGGGTGACCACACATGCCTCGACCTCACCCCGCGATATCCAAAGCCAATCCCAGCGGCACCTGGTGTACCAGGCCGCGGCCCAGGCCGCCCGCCGCTCCACGGTTCGGCCGGCGACCGCCCTCACTATCAGCCTCCAGCATCATTCCGGCCCGGTCATCGGCCCATGATCTGGGTGTCGCCGCTTGCCTGCCCGATTCGGAGCACTTCGACGGCGAATGGCGACGGGTCGTCCTCGTCGACGAGCAGGTAGGCCCGCCGCTTGGCGCGGGTGAGGGCGACGTAGAAGAGCCGGCGCTCTTCGGCGAAGGGCATCTCTTGTTTGCTGGAGCGGACAGCTCCGAGGACCGGGTCGTCGGCAATGTCGGACGGGAACGCGTCGCGCCCTGAGGTCAGGCCGATGACGACTGCGTAGTCGGCCTCGAGTCCCTTGGCCGAGTGGATTGTCGAGAAGCTGACGGTTGCCCTGCTGGGCTGCAGGCGCTGTTGGTACTCCGCCCATTTCCCCTGCCGGGCCAAAAGCAGGACGGTCGCCCCGCTGGTGCGGCCGCGGCGGGCGATGTCGCTGTCGATGTCCGCGGCGACTACTTCCATCGCCCGCTCCAGCGACAGGGATGGCCTGGCGGCCCGGGTTGAACGACGGCGGCTGCGCCGACTGGCCGGCCGGTAGTGGACGGCGACTATGCCGGGCGGGTCCTCAGGCTGGGAGGCCTCGACGTTCTTGGGGATCTGATCGGGGTTGGCGTTCACGAACTCGGATGCGACCCTCGCGATGGACGGGGTGTAGCGGAACGAGACGTCCAGTTTGGTGGTGGCCGCGGTGCCGAACCATTGTTCGAACTGGTCGGTCATGATCGGGAGGTCGCTGCCGCCGAACCGGTAGATGGACTGCCAGTCGTCGCCGACTGCGAACACCCGACACCCCGGAGAGGACCGCTGGAGCGCGGCGAGCATCTCGGCCCTGGACCGGGTGATGTCCTGGAATTCGTCGACGAGGATGTACTTGTATCTAGAGTTGAAGTCGCCCTGATCGATTTCCTTGATGGCGAGGTTGCACATGTCCGCATAGTCGATCGATTCCGTTTCCTGCAGTTCCCTCTGGTATTCGTCGGCGAGCCTCTCGAAGATCGGTAGGAACAGGGAGAGCCGGTCGCGCAGGCTGCTGTCGGCGTCCGGGGCAATGGGGATCGCTAAGGGGTCCATGCCGGCGTTCTTGGCCAGCTCCAAGAACCTCGCGCACACTGCGGCGGCCTCGCGCACATACCTGCCGATGGTCTCCGCGGCTTCGCCTCGCCGCGGGTCCCAGTCGGGGGCCTTGCGGGGGAGGCCGGCGAGCTGGGCGGAGAGCGCCTGCTGCCAGGTCTGCTCTTGGAACTGGAAGCTGAAGGTGCGCAGCATGATCGTCCCGTTCGCCTTGTGGACGTCCTCCTTCCACGCCATGTGCCGCAGGTAGTCGGCCGCGTCGACGCCGGGCCGAGTGTTCTTCTGCCGGTCGATTCCGAAATGCTCGAGGTACACCCCCTCGGCGAGGGTCCAGTCCGGGTTGTAGGAGATGGTGAGATCCTCCGCGTACCGCTTCTCGTATTCCGCCCGGTAGCCGTTGAGGTGGAGCCAATCGGAGACGCTCTGCTCCTGCCTGGACCTCACAATCCACCCCTGAAGAGTGGGAAAGTCGCCGGGCTCGTCGAAACGGGAGATGAGGCCCTTGCCTCCGAACGTCGTGGCAAAGCCCAGCGCGGCCTGGCGGGTCCGGGGATCGTCGAGAAGGCGGTTCAACCGATTGGCGACCCAGTTCCGCAGATTGTCGCCTCGGGCCAAAACGGAGACTTCGGGGCCGACTTCGAATCGCTGTTTCGCGATCTGATAGCCCTTGGAGTGAAACGTGCGGACCTCGGGGGCGGGCCCGCCGCAGATGGCGGCTATGCGCTGATTGAGCTCTGAGGCCGCTGATTTGTTGTAGGCCAACACCAGGATCTCATGGGGCTTTGCGAGGCCCGACCTGAGCAGATAGCGGACCTTGGCTGTCACCACCGAGGTCTTGCCCATCCCGGCGCCGGCCACTACCAGCACGGCGTCCTCGTCGACGACCGCCGATAGGCGTTGCCCCTCAGTGAGCAGACGGCCCTCCATCTCGTCGAATAGGGCCTCATAGGACTGGAGGTTGATTTCGCACGCCTGATGGTTCCGCCGCTGCCGCTCCGCATCGATGCCCGCCAACAGTCTGTCGGCGGCCCGTCCGACGTCTCCGGAGTCGAAGCTGAACTCCAGCTGCAGCACCGGCTCGCGCAGCTCCCGCCACCTGGCCCCCTGAGGCTCCGCCAACGCAGCCCGCAGGTCCGACGCTGACACGAACTTGTCAGCCGCGAAACCCGCCAGGACCCTCTCGAGCGCCAGTCGGCCCTGCTGCTCCCATGCCCGCAGATTGTGTCGGCGCCATCGCGCGAAGCACCGGTCGGCCAGCCCGCCGACCTCAGCTGGAACCCGCGCGCTGCCCAGCAGGCTCGCCAGCCGATACCAGCCAGGCCGATAGTAGGAGCGGGCCGGGCGGTCCGAATCAGACATGAGGCATGCGATGTCAGCCCGCGAAATGAACTCGCCCGTACGCTCAGCGAAAAACAGCTCCTCTGAACGCAGCTGACGCCCGACAGCTTCCCGATCCCAGCCCCGGCCCGCGACCGCTCGGACAGCCGACACGGACAGCGCCACCGCCAACGCCCCGAATATCGCCAAGATCACCACCACTCGCTACCCCGCCGCTTCCCGCACAGAAGTCTCGAGCGCGAGACTACGGGCCCCAGCCCGCCTCTTAAGAATCGGTTCCTCTCATTGAGGTATCTCAGTGATCGAATACCGCGTCGCCGTCTGGTTTACCGCACGGTCGTATGGGATTGCGCGATAGGTGGGCAAGAAGCGGGTCCCCGGCAACCGGCACGACAATTGACTGCAGCCCAAACTCGCTGGGCTCGGGAACCAACGCTGCCGCCCGCCACCTAGGCCTCCGACGGCACCGGTGGAACCGTTGTCGGCGCCCGGGCCTCCGGCGCTCCGTGGGAGTCAGGTCACATATACAGCCCAGCCCTCCATCATCGGGCGGCGGTGGCCGAGGAGGTCGGTCCGCTTGTAGGCGCCCTCCACGCCGCCGACGGCGTGGGCCAGGCACGCTTCCGCCACCTCGCGGGCCAAGCCGGTGTCGGCGCACCAGTCCCGGAAGCTGCTCCGGAACCCGTGGGGGACGGCGCCCAATACGAGCATCCTCGCCAGCTTCGACATCGTCGCGTCGGACTGCTACCTGCCGGCGCAAAACACCAATCCGTCCCCGCGGCAGGGCGCCTAGGAAGTACAGCAATCGGTCGATCCCGGCGCGACCGCACCGCCGAACCTCGCCGGCGTGCGCCCCGCAGCGCGCCGCCCTCTGCCGAATACCGAGAACAAGACTCGGCGGGGTCTCACACCGAGCCAGAGCGACTTTAGGCCCTCGTACTGGCTGAATCCGGTTTGAACGGCATGCACCGCCCACCGTCCGCTGGAGTGGCCTTCACGCTCAAGGCGTCCGGTCGGGTCACGGCCGCTGCTGGTCGCGATGCAGCCGAATAGAGCCGGCTGCATCCAAATGCGGGGTGCAATCCGTAATAGGAGCAGTGAAGTCCAACAATCGGAGGATCCCCATGTCCAGAAAAATATTGTCGCTGCTGGCGGCTTTGCTGGCACTGTCGCTGATCGCTGCGGCGTGCGGCAATGACGACGACGCAGAATCTACCGACGCCGGCACAAGTGCTGCTCAGAGCGAACCGGAGCCCGCAGAGGAGATGGCCGAGGAGGCTGAGGTTGCGGGGACGGTTGTGGAGGTTGCTGTGGAGTCGGGTGCCTTCCCGACTCTGGTGGCCGCGGTGCAGGCGGCCGGTTTGGTGGAGACTTTGAGCGGGCCCGGCCCGTTCACGGTGTTCGCCCCCACTGAGGAGGCGTTCGCCGCGGCGCTGGCCGCGTTGGGCATGACCGCGCAAGAGCTGCTGGGCGACACAGAGCTGTTGGGCGCGGTGCTCGCCTACCACGTGCTGCCGGTGGCCGCTCCCGCCGAGGTGGTCGTCACGTTGGACGGCCAGAGCGTCGCCACTGTCGGAGGCGCTGAGGTTTCGATCGCCGTCGACGGAGACACGGTGATGGTCAACGACGCCACCGTGGTGACCGCCGACATCGAGGCGTCCAACGGCATCATCCACGTCATCGACACCGTCCTCATACCACCCGCCGCACCGCAACCGGAACCGGCCGAAGAGCCCGCAGAGGAGATGGCCGAGGAGGCTGAGGTTGCGGGGACGGTTGTGGAGGTTGAGGTTGCGGGGACGGTTGTGGAGGTTGAAGTTGCGGGGACGGTTGTGGAGGTTGCTGTGGAGTCGGGTGCCTTCCCGACTCTGGTGGCCGCGGTGCAGGCGGCCGGTTTGGTGGAGACTTTGAGCGGGCCCGGCCCGTTCACGGTGTTCGCCCCCACTGAGGAGGCGTTCGCCGCGGCGCTGGCCGCGTTGGGCATGACCGCGCAAGAGCTGCTGGGCGACACAGAGCTGTTGGGCGCGGTGCTCGCCTACCACGTGCTGCCGGTGGCCGCTCCCGCCGAGGTGGTCGTCACGTTGGACGGCCAGAGCGTCGCCACTGTCGGAGGCGCTGAGGTTTCGATCGCCGTCGACGGAGACACGGTGATGGTCAACGACGCCACCGTGGTGACCGCCGACATCGAGGCGTCCAACGGCATCATCCACGTCATCGACACCGTCCTCATACCACCCTCGTCGTAGAAGGGCTTTGGTCTCGGCGGGCGGATGGCCGTCCCCCTCCGGCTTCCGCCCGCCGCAGCCCCCTATGCCGGACAGGCTTTGTGGATGCTCAGACTCCAGCACTTCCGAGTCGCGTTGCTACGGTTGGCTCGTGGGCTGTTCTGCGAGCCTTCCTGTTGACGGCGTGGAAAGAAGCTTCGCTGAGGGGGGTGAGCGGGCGCTCGAGGGTGCCTTCGCGTTGCATGGCGGCCTCGTATACACGTTCTGCCGCCGGGCGGTGGGGGAATCCCTGGCCGAGGACATCACCCAGGAGGTGTTTATCAGGGCGTATCGGAACCGGGCGCAGTTCAAGCCTGAAAGAGGCACACTTGCCGGCTGGCTGATCGGTATCGCCAAGAACCGCATTGTCGACCACTTCCGCTCCGAACAGCGCCATGCGTCACGTCGAGGTGGCCACGAACACGCCGAATCCGCGGTGGAGTCGCAAATCGAGCAGACCGGCGAAAGGCTGATAATCGCCGAGGCTCTCCTTCGCCTGCCCGAGCGGGCACGCAGCGTGATCAAGCTGCGATATTTCGACGACCTCACCCACCATCAAATAGCCGACCGGCTCAGTATGCCGATCGGCACCGTCAAAAGCGACCTGCGCAGGGGGCTGGCGCAGATCCGACGTCAACTGGAGTCGGCGCATGAGTGAGAAACGCAGAAGATGGGAAGACTCTGACATCGAGGCGGCGCTGAGGGACATGGGCGCTGAGGAAATCGAGTTGCTGGAACCCCCCCTCAGCGTGTGGGACGGCATTCAGGAGGCGGTCGGTGGGCCCGCCCGCGCTCCTGGCGCGGCCGCCGACCTCCAGTCGCGTCGCCGCAGAATCCGCCGGGCAGCCCTAGCCGCTGCGGCGGTCATGCTCATTGCTGCGGGAACGGCCGCGACCGTTGCGGTCCTGCTAGGGGACTCTCCCCCTGTTGTCGCCGCAGCCGACCTGGCCCACGACCCCGGCAGCTTCGATCCCATCGGCGCGCAGGCACATGCCGGCGCCAACCTCGTCGACCACGGAGATCGCCACACCGTCGAGATCGTCGACGCTTCGCTCCCAGCACCGGGCGCCGGCGCCGACCTCGAGGTCTGGCTCATCCGACCCGGCCCCGACGGCGGAGTCTCCGATTTGGTATCGCTCGGCGTGGTCGGATTCCAAGATCCCGGCAGCCTCGAGGTGCCAAAAGGCTATGACCCCGACAGCTACTACGTTGTGGACATCAGCATCGAGTCCCGCGACGGCGACCCCAGCCACTCGGGGCGCTCCATCTTGCGCGGACCGTTTCGCGACGTCTGAGTGCCTAGGGGGTTGGCCGCGCCATGCTCGGCGCGATAGCGGATCTTGCCTGCAGCCCCAGGCGTTGAACTCGGCGACCCGGAATTCCTGTTGTTCTAGGTATGCCCTGCACATCTTCAGAAACGCAGTCTTGCCAGTCCCCCCCCCATCGACGGCGATGGTCTCATAGTCGGAGACCGATCTGGCAAAGTCGCAAAGCAGCCTCATCCGCTGCCCGCGGTCCAACAAATCACTGGCAAAGGGATTGTCCTTTTCTGTAACGAACTCGGGAATGGTGCTCCACGGGTTTTGCGTAGGGCTGATGTTGGATTCTGCTGTCATGGACCGTGGGAGGTTCTATGGCACCGAGGGGTTATCCGGCGGAGTTCCGTCAGCGTGTGGTCGATCTGGTGGAGGCGGGCCGGCCGGTCGCGCAGGTCGCCGCGGAGTTGGGGATCAGCGATCAGTCGATCTACACGTGGCGGCGGCAGGCGCGCATCGACGCCGGCACAGACGCGGGGTTGACGATTGCTGAGAAGGCTGAGCTGGCGGCGCTGCGAAAGCGGGTGCGCGAGCTGGAGACGGAGTTGGCGATTCACCGTCGGGCGACGGAGCTGTTGAGGGGTGATGCCGACCCAAAAGACGGTTCGCGGCCATCGGTGTGATGGCCGCGGAAGCACTTCCGATCGAGAGGGCCTGTCCGCTGTTGGGGGTGTCGGTGTCTGGGTACTACAGCTGGCTGAGGCGGCCGCCGTCAGCCCGTTCGATCCGCTGGGCACAGCTGACCGACGTCATCAGCGAGGTCCACACCGATTCTCGCAAGACCTATGGCTCCAAGCGCGTGCATGCCGAGCTCACCTTGGGCCGGGGGATCGCGGTGTGCTGCCAGACGGTCGAGAATCTGATGCGCCGGGCCGGGCTGCGGGGCGTTTCGGGCCGCCCCAAGTACCGCAAGATCCCCAACACTGCGACGGCGTCGGACCTCGTCGACCGCGACTTCACCCGCTCTGAGCCGGACCGCCTGTGGGTCACCGACATCACAGAGCACCCCACCCGGGAGGGCAAGGTCTACTGCGCGGTCGTGCTCGACGCGTTCAGCCGCCGGGTCGTCGGCTGGTCGATCGACTCCCGGCCGACCGCCGCGCTGGTCACCAACGCGCTGGGAATGACCATAGACGGCCGGCAGCCGGCCAAAGGCGAGACCGTGATCCACAGCGACCAGGGCACGCAGTTCACCTCATGGGCCTTCACCCGACGGGCCATCGACTCCGGTCTGGTGCCGTCAATGGGCTCGATCGGCGATTGCTTCGACAACGCCATGATCGAGTCGTTCTGGTCACGAATGCAGGTCGAGCTCCTCGACCGCCAACGCTGGCGAACCCGCATCGAGCTGGCCAACGCCATCTTCGAATACCTCGAGATCTGGCACAACCGCCAGCGACGGCACACATCGCTTAGCATGCACACACCAGTCGAGTTCGAAACTCGACACCAACAAACAACAGCAGCGTGAATCCAACATCGCGCCTACGCGAAACCCAGGGACACCCAGAGCCTGCGCATTACCCGGGGAGGTTCACGCCGCCGACCAGGAAGGGTTAGTTCTGTGCTGTTTTTGTGACTACGACTGTGCCCAGCATCTTGTCCCAGAGGGTCCTGCCTGCTGGGTCGCGTACCGCTACAACCCAGCCAGTCAGCAACCAAATGCACGCCAGTCCGAAGAAGATCGCGGCGACACTGGGGAAAGGGGTGGCGACGAGAAAGGCGAACCAGAAGCCCGACTTGAAGAAGATCTCTCGAACGGCCATGCGCCAGCCGCTTGCCGTTGACCCGTCGCTGACCCTCACGACGCGCATTTTGAGTATCTGCTTGGCTGGGGTCTGCCCCTGGCCGTAGGCGACCAGCGACCAGATGGCCCAGCCGATGACCAGGGTCACGAAGAATAGCAGGCACTCCAAGAGGAACTCAGCTGCTCGCCTGTCTCGGGGTGGCGGATCAAGGAACCCAATCGTCCCGGTTGTTCTGACGTGCCTGGTGGTCGTCTCTTTGCGGCCCCCGATATCACCCCTGGACACAGGGTCTGCGGTCATCCGGCCTTCGTTGGCAACGTATGAAGTCCATCTGCTGCCATCCCACCAGCGATAATGATTGCGGCCAGTCGGGTCAGGCTTCCAGGATTCCCCGCTGCTAGCAGCCTCCACGCCGGTTGGCTCTGCTTGGACTTCATCGGCCTCTGCTTTGGGATCTTGTGGGCCTGCCCCAGGTTCTGCGCTCATGTAGCCTGCCAGCCGATCAGAGCTGTCCCAGCCCTTCTCGTGAAGCCCTCTGACCTCCCCCCAAGTACGGATCAGATCATCGCCGGTCGCCTCAACCATGATCTCGACATTCGCCTCCAACCCGTTCTTGGTCAGATTGGCCGACCCGACAAGTGCCGCCACCGGAACGCCGTCTGATTCCACGACCCACGCCTTCATGTGAACCATCGCTGGCCCCTCTTTGGCCCTTCTGCTCCGATACCAGTTGCGGACCTTCACGTCTGGCCGGGACAGGAATCTCATGGCGGTTTCCGCGTCCTCCATTGAGAAATTCGACCAGTAGCGTTTCTGGGTGTTCCCGACCAGCAATGACACTGGACGGCCCTGTGTCCTCGGCTCAAGCCAGGCCAACCCAGCTGGGCTGGCATAGCCCACCACCACGATCAGCCTTCCCGCAGGATGGTCGCGGAGGAATTGCCCAATCCGCTCAGAGACAATCACTCTGCCCAAACCCACTCGCGGGATTCGCGGAACTGAGAACGAACAAGGGGGACACTGTAAGAGGCAGCAAGACAGGCTTGTCAATTCCCAGCGCTTGCGCGCACGGATCTGAACAATTGAGGAAGTCTTGCAGCTAAAGGCAGGCAGACCGGGCGAGTTGCCTGCAATGTGTTTTTTGACCTGGGGAAACACCGGTTCACTCCAAGATCGGGGGAGTCCACTCCAGAATCCGGTGTTCCGCGCTCTAGTCCTGCTGAGTCTCAGACTCTCAACCAGGGGAAGCCGTTGCCGTTTTGTCCGTTGCAGCGAGCGCGCGACGGCACCCCTCGCGGGTTTGCCCCTTGCGCGGGCTCTCGCACTTAGTCGCCGCCCGCCGCCGGGATATCGGCCTCGTGGTCGGGCAGGCGGCCGCCCCGGCGGCCGTCTTCCGAGGCGCTCGTGTCGTCTCTGCGGTCTTCTAAGATGACGACAGGAGGCTTCGGCATGGCGCTGAGCGACCCAGTCCGCATCGACAACAGCGTTCTCTAGCCCGTCCGACACCATGCGTCCAATGAGGTGACGTTGGCAGCCCTCGTGCTGGCTCAGGGTAGTAGTTTGCGGCGATGAACATCAGAGTCTTTGCTGTAGTTGTTGTGGTTGCTGTTTTGGGGGTGGGGGCGGCCTCCGCTCAGTCGTCGGACTCGCGTGGCGAGTTGATAGCGGCTCAGGAGGTGCTGATCGCAGAGCAGCGGGAGCTGATCGAAGCGCAAGAGGAGCTTTTGAACGAGTACCGTTGCTTGTTCGGCATCGACACGCGAGTCGTGCCCGATCGGTGCGGATTGGTGCTCACTCCTTTGGAGGAGGCCGATGTGATCGGCATGTGCTCTGGCTGGCTCGCCGAAACCGAGACCGCCGCCTCGGTCGTGGCCTATCTTGAGTTCTTCGCGAGAATCCCGGCTGCCGGCGTGCATGTTCCCGCCCTGCCGCCGGGCACTACCGGCGCAGCAGTCATGGAGCAGCTCACCGTCTACGCAGAAATCCTCTCGTCGATCATCCCCACACTCGAATCAGAGCGCATATCCCAGCTTCTGACGAGCGTCACCGCTACCATCGATGCCGTTGTCGAAATCTCCCTTAGAGGTGGTCTAAGCGCCGACAGAGCCGCCCACACGCGCACCGGACTAGAGCAATTCAACCAACTCCAACGCATCTTCACCGCCGTCTGCCTGTAATCGCATTGCAGTTGACCTGATCCAGATATCGCCAACTCCCAGCTTAGGCGACGGTGTCGGGCCGACGGTGATCTTCGGCTGCTGCGGCAACCCCAACGGCCAGGAAGGACCGCGCCTGCCACCAGAGCACCGCAAAGGCAACGCCAGCGACTGCAACTGCCCAGGCTGCGACCTTCACGCATCAGCTTGCCTAGGGCGTGTTGACAAACTTGCCAATTGTTCTCATGCTCGTACGGTTGTTCTACAATTCCGCCGCGCATTTCCCCAAGACCTTGGTCGCTGTAGTTCTTGCTGTCGCCTGTATCGCCGGGACGGCTTCTGCCCAGTCGGCTAACAGCCGGTACGGGATGATGTCAGCCCAAGAATCCCTGATCGCCGAGCAGCAGGAACTCATCAACAGCCAAGAGGCACTGCCAAACGCCTACTAGGGGGTCGCCGTAATCGCCGCTATCGCCGCGGTCATAGTCGCCGGCCTGCCGGCGATAGCCCTCATGGGCGGCTGCGGAAGAACCCAGACATCGCGGCTTATCTCGTGCCTCATGCCCGTCGATGTCCCACCTGACTACGAATGCCCCGGCAGCCTGCCCTGGCCATAAGCCCACCATTCCTTGTCAACCCGCCCTAGCCATCAGCTGAAGCCATGCGCCAATGCGTGGCGGCGGTCTGGTGCCCCGCAGCTCGCAGCCGTGACGGCTGCCGTGCATGCGGTAGTGGCGGCGACTCCGGGGACGCTGCCGGCCCGGCACCTGAGCTGCCGAGGGCGGCGGAGTCGCCCTGTCTGGCACCCGGGCCTCTGGTGCCCCTGGGGGTCAGGTCACGTATGCGGCCCAGTCCTCCATCACCGGGCGCCGCCGGTCGAAGAAGTCGGTCCGCTTGTAGGCGCCCTCCACGCCGGCGACGGCGTGGGCCAGGCAAGCCTCCGCCACCTCGCGGGCCACGCCGGTGTCGGCGCACCAGTCCCGGAAGCTGCTCCGGAACCCGTGGGGGACGGCGCCCAGCTCGAGCATCCTCGCCAGCTTCGACATCGTCGCGTCGGACAGCTCCCTGCCGGTCGCGCTCGGGAAGACCAGCCCCGGACCGGCGGGAAGGCAGCGGGCCTCGTCCAGCACGGCCAGCGCCTGTTTGCTCAGCGGCACCCGGTGCTGCGCCGCCATTTTCATGCGCTCCGCCGGGATCGCCCACTCTCTGGCCTGCAGGTCGATCTCGGACCAGGTGGCGCCGAGCGCCTCTCCAGGGCGGCTCGCCGTCAGGACCATGAACCGGAACGCGAGCCTTGTCGGGGCCTGGGCGACGGAATTCTGGATCTTCTCCAGAGCTCCCTTCACCTCTTCGTGGGGCAGCGCCGGGTAGTGCGTCGTCTGCGCGGCCTGTTTGGGCAGCACCGGCGAGAGCGCCTCGCCCGCGGGGTTGTCGCTCCGGTGGCTGTTGGCGATGGCCCAGTCCATGACGGCCCTGATCCGGAGCCGGACCCTTCTGGCGGTCTCGGACTTCTCGTGCCAGATCGGCAGGAGGACGTCGAGCACGTCTGCGGTGGTTATCTCCCCCACCCTCTTGTCGCCGATCTTCGGGAACACGTGGCGCTCCAGCGAGCCGCGCCACTGCTTCTCTGAGCGGCCGCTGTCGGACCATCCGCGCCTTCGGAACTCTATGACTGCCTCGGCCGCGTCCCGGAATGTGGGCTCGTCCCCCCTCCGGGGGTCGCCGCCTCCGTGGACGGTCCGCCGATTATCAAGCGCCTTGTCGCGCGCCTCGGCGAGGGTGACGACCGGGTAGGGGCCGAGGCCTAAATTGGTCTGCCTCCCGCCTAAGGTGATGCGCTGCGACCACGTCTTGGCGAGCCGGCCGTCGCTGGTCTCGCGGACCAGAAGGCTTAATCCGTGGGCCCCGCGCCCGTCGCTGTACCGCCCGGGCTCCGCTATCGTTTCGACGAGCCGGGCGTTAAGCCGCCCCTGCCTCTGTGCTCCTGCCATGCCGACGCCTCCGTGTCCCGAATTCCGTTATCACTTATTCTATCAGTTTCGGCGGGGGATTGTGCGATACCCGGTGGCACCTTGTGGAACCGCAAACGCCATTCGACCAGGGTCTATGTTTCCCCTATGACGCTTCACGACGCCGTGCGGCACAACCGGTCAGCGGAGAGGGTGGGATTCGAACCCACGAACCACCTTGCGGCAGTTACTTCCTTAGCAGGGAAGCGCCTTCAACCGGACTCGGCCACCTCTCCAGGCCATCCCACCCTAGCGGCTCGCTTTGGACGCGGCCCTTTGGATTGCCTTATGACCCTCTACGATCCAATGACATGACCCCGTTCGACACCGAGAACACCGATCGCCTGCTGTCCACCACTCGGTCGGTGCGGCGACGGCTGGACTTTGATCGGCCGGTGGATCCTAACGTCCTGCGCGAGTGCGTGCGACTGGCGGCGTACGCTCCCAATGCCTCCAACGCCCAGGATTGGCGCTGGGTGGTCGTGACCGACCCCGAGCTCCGGGCGGCCATCGCCGATCACTACCTGGCGGGCATCGTCCCACCAATGCAGGAGAACTTGGACCGGCGGCGGGCCGACGGGGACTCCGCCGGCGTGCGCCACTCCGAGGCGGTGCTGTATCTGGCCGAGCGCTTCCACGAGGTGCCCGCATTGGTCATCCCCTGTATCCGAGGTCAGCTCGATCCCGACCTGGATTTCGCCTGGACGGCCAGCCTGTTCGGCTCCATCCTGCCTGCGGTGTGGAGCTTCCAGCTCGCCCTCCACAGCCGGGGTCTGGCCTCCACCTTCACGACGGCTCACCTGCTAGCCGCCGACGAGGTGGCCGCCCTGTTGGACATTCCCGACGACTACCTCCAAATGTGCCTCATTCCGGTGGCCTACCTGCGGGGCGATGACCTCAAACCCCCCGTCCGAAGGGATCCCGACGAGATCATTGCCTGGAACTCTTGGGCATAATCCACCTCTTCAGCACCGCTCTCAGACAAGTAATCTTCCCCTCGGAGGGATGGCAGAGCGGACGATTGCAACGGCCTTGAAAGCCGTAGGGCCTTCCGGGGTCCCGGGGGTTCGAATCCCCCTCCCTCCGCTCAGAGAGGATCGCCAATGACGCTGCGGAACCTTTGGCGTAACTCTCTGGCCGTTATCCTGCTCCTCGGGCTGTTCGCCGCGGCCTGCGGCAACGACGACGGACCGGCGGCGGCTCAAGGGGTGTCCATAACGCCTGGCGAGGGTGTCATCGTGACGATGGCCCGAGGGGATTTCAGCACGGGCTACATGCAGGCCGCGATCTACCACCACCTGCTCGAGGAGCTCGGCTACGACGTCAGCGAGCCCGCCCACCTCGAGCTGTCGCCGGCGACCGCGTATCTGGGGATGGCCGAAGGGACTGTGGATTTCTGGGCGAACTCGTGGTTCTCGAACCACGATCCATTCATGGTGCTCGAGCTGCCCGACGGTTCGCTGGTCCAAGACCATGTGTCGGTAGTGGGCGAGGAGATGCTCGGCGGCGGCCTTGAGGGGCTCACTACCAATAAATCGCTTGTCGACGAACACGGCATCGAAACGTTCGACCAGATCGTCAACGACGACGTCCTATTCGAGCTGTACGAGTCGGCCGACACGAACCCCGGCGACGGCGTCCTCCAGATCTTCGGCTGCGTGTTGGGCTGGGGCTGCCGCCTGGTGCTGGACGAGACTTTGGAGCTGGCCGGCTACGCCGAGCGGGTGGAGCAGGTCGAGGTCGCCGGCTATGACCCGGTGTTCGCCGAGGTTCTTTCGCGGGCCGAGGGCGGCACACCGTTCATTTCCTATAT
This sequence comes from Candidatus Poriferisocius sp., assembly GCF_965208355.1. Classification (GTDB taxonomy): domain Bacteria; phylum Actinomycetota; class Acidimicrobiia; order Acidimicrobiales; family Bin134; genus Poriferisocius. The sequence goes on along the minus strand of NZ_CBDBOM010000002.1, from coordinate 251,209 downwards.
TTGGACGCCCAGCGGGTACATCGCCAAGCTCATCCCCGGGGTGAACATCATGTGGCTGGCGCATGACGCCGACAAGGTGCACGACGGTTCGACCGGCAACCCGGGCTTCGCGGTGACCGGCCCGGCAGCGCTCGGCCCCGACGTATGCACCAACGACCCGTGCTATCTGTTCCGCAGCCCAGCCGACATTGTGGTCACAGCCAACAACGACTTTTTGGCCGACAATCCCGCAGCGGCAAAGCTCTTGGAATTGGTGAAGATCGACGTGGTCGACGTCGCCTTGCAGAATTTGCTCTACGACAGCGGGGAGGACACCACCGACGACGTGAACCGCCACGCCGACGATTGGGTTGCCGCCCACCGCGGCGATGTCGACGAATGGCTGGCACAAGCCCGTGCAGCCGCATGATCGACAATACGGCCTGAGCGGACTCACGAACATTCCGCTTTGAGCGGGTTTGGCGCGAACAAATGTGCTACTAAGCCCCCATGGCCGTGTCTGCCTGGTCCCAGCCCCGCATCGCCATCGTGACCGGTGGCGGCTCTGGCATCGGTGAGGCCGTCAGCCGGCGATTGGCGGCTGACGGGGCTGCGGTGGCGGTTTTCGACCTCGACGGCGACTCGGCCGAGGAGACTGCGACAGCCATGAGGGACGGGGGCCAAACCGCTATTGGAGTGGCCTGCGACGTGGCCGATCGGGAGGAAATAGAGGCGGGGGTCGCCGAGACCGTGGAGCGGCTTGGCCGCCCGACAATTCTCATAAACAACGCCGGCATTACCCCTTTCGGGCGGTTCCTGGATATCTCCCGAGAGGCCTTCGACCAGGTGATCGCCGTCAACCTGCGGGGCACCTTCGAGTTCTGCCAGGTGGTAATCCCCCACATGGTGGAAGAGGGCTGGGGACGGATCGTCAACATCTCGTCGTCGAGCGCCCAAACCGGCAACTTCGGCCACACCCACTACTCGGCGTCCAAAGCAGCGGTGATCGGGCTTACTCGGTCGTTGGCCAAAGAGTTCGGCCGCAAGGGCATCACCGTCAACGCCGTGCCCCCCAGCTTCATCGAGACTCCCTCGCTCCACCGGGCGGCCGAAGAAGGCCAGCTCGGCGGCGGCATCGACGAGCACATCCCCACCACCCCGGTGCGCCGAGTGGGCCAACCCGCCGACATCGCGGCGGCCTGCGCCTTTTTGTGCCGTGACGACGCCAGCTACATCACCGGCCAGGTGATCGGGGTCAACGGCGGGCGGGTAATCGTCTGATCCCGTTACCCCGTCGGGCAATATCCTGAAGCCCGCGGCAGCGAGCCGCCCCCACATCTGCCCATGAGCCTGCGACGACTCCTCAAGAGCCATCTGGCCCCCCACCGCCGGGCCATCGTGCTCGTCCTCATCCTCCAAGCCGGCCAGACCACCACCGGGCTGCTGCTGCCGGGGCTGAACGCCACCTTGATCGACGATGGCGTCCTCGCTGGCGACCAGTCGGTGATCTGGCGGATGGGCGGGATCATGCTGCTGGTGTCGTTCATCCAGGTGGTGCTGCTCACCGGGGCGGTCTGGTATGCGTCGGAGGTGGCCATGGCCTTTGGCCGCGACATCCGGCGCGACGTGTTTGACCGGGTCACCGGCTACTCCACCCGGGAGATCGGCCGGTTCGGCACACCCTCGCTCATCACCCGGATCACCAACGACACCCACCAGATCCAGACGCTGACGGCGTTGGTGGGGACCATGATGATCACCGCCCCGCTCACCATGGCCGCCGGCACCGTGCTGGCCATCCGCGAGGACGCCGGGTTGTCGGTGCTGTTGCTAGTGGTGGTGCCCCTCGAGATTGTGGTGGCGGGCTCGATCATCGTCGCCATGAACCCGGCCTTCCAGCAGATGCAGGAGCGCATCGACCGGATCAACGCCGTGCTGCGCGAGCAGATCACCGGCGTTCGGGTGGTGCGGGCGTTCACCCGGGAGCCCACCGAGAGCGCCCGGTTCGCGGAGGCCAATCATCGCTTGACTGAGTCGTCATTGCGGGCGGCGCGGCTCATGGCCGCGGTGTTCCCCGCGGTCACCCTGCTGGTGAACCTGTCCAGCGTGGCCCTGTTGTGGATCGGGGCCGATCGGATCGAAGACGGATCCACCCAGATCGGTTCGCTGGTGGCCTATCTCACCTACCTGCTCCAGATTCTCCTGGCGGTGACCATGGCCGCGTTCATGGTGTCGATGATCCCCCGAGCGGCGGTCGCCGCCGAGCGCATTGTCGAAGTGCTCGACACCGAGTCATCAGTGGAGCCCCCGTCTGTCCCGGTGCAGGAATTCACCCGGCCGGGAACGGTGGAGTTCCAAGAAGTGGGCTTTCGATATCCCGGTGCCGACCATCCGGTGCTCGAAGCGGTGTCTTTTACCGCCGTGCCCGGGGAGACCACCGCCATCATCGGGTCGACGGGCGCGGGCAAGACCACGCTGATGACGCTGGCCGCCCGGTTGGCCGACGCCAGCTCTGGGCGGGTCTCGGTGGGCGGAATCGATGTCCGCCGACTCGACCAGGCTTTGTTGTGGGGCGCCATCGGCTACGTGCCCCAGCGGGCCTATCTGTTCAGCGGCACGGTGGCCTCCAATCTCCGCTACGGCCGCCCCGAGGCCTCCGACGAGGAGCTGTGGGAAGCCCTCGAAGTGGCCCAGGCGGCGGGGTTCGTGCAGACGATGCCCGACGGGCTCAAGAGCCGCATTGCCCAAGGAGGCACCAACGTGTCGGGTGGCCAGCGCCAACGGCTGTCCATCGCCCGAGCCCTGATCGCCCGACCGGCGGTCTACCTGTTCGACGACTCCTTCTCCGCCCTCGACCTGGCCACCGAGGCCCGACTGCGCCAGGCCCTCGAACCCCGCACCCGCGACGCCGCCGTCTTGGTGGTGGCCCAGCGGATTTCCACCATCGAGACCGCCGACCAGATCATCGTGCTCGAAGGCGGAATCGTGGTCGGCCAAGGGCGCCACGACGAGTTGGTGGGCACCTGCGCCACCTACGCCGAGATCGTCTCCTCCCAGAGAGGAGGTGAGGCGGCATGAACCAGCGCAACCCCGGCGACACAAATCCGGGCGATGAAATCCCCGGCGAAGACAGCCAAGACGACGAGGATCAAGAGGCTCTCCAGACCTACGGCCGCGAGGCGTTGCGCTGGAGCGGCCGAATGGGCACCCCGATGCCCGCGGAATCCAGCCGCAACTTCCGGGGCACCGTGCGCCAGTTGGCCAAGATCACCGGCCGGGAGACCCCGGTCTTGGTTTTGGTGATGGTGCTGGCGGTGATGAGCGTGAGCCTGACGGTGATCGGCCCCTGGCTCCTCGGCGGGGCCACCGACATCATCGTGACCGGCGTCCGTGAAGGCGGCATAGACACCGGCCGGCTGAGGGATCGGCTTCTCACTATCGGAGGGGTGTTTGCCCTGGCGTGGGCGCTGGGCCATATCCAGAACTATCTGCTCAGCGGAGCGCTCCAGCGGTCGATGTTCCGCTTGCGGGAGACCATCGAGGCCAAGCTCCATCGCCTTCCCCTCTCCTACGTCGACCAGCACGCCCGTGGCGACCTGCTCAGCCGGGTGACCAACGACATCGACAACCTCTCCCAGAGCCTCCAGCAGACCATCAACCAGATGCTCACCGCCGTATTGACCCTCGTCGGGGTGACGGTGATGATGCTCACGGTTTCGCCGCTGTTGGCGTTGGTGGCCTTTGTCACCGTTCCGCTCTCAGTGGTGGCCACGCGCCTCTTCGCCACTCGTGCCCGACCCCGGTTCCTCCGGCAGTGGCGCACCACCGGCACGCTCAACGCCCAAGCCGAGGACACCGTCAGCGGACACGCCATCGTTACCGCCTTCGGCCGCCAGCATCAGGAGCGCCAGCGGTTCGCCGATGAGAACGCCAAGCTCTACGACTCCAGCCGCGCCGCCCAGTTCCTGTCGTCGGCCATGCAGCCGGTGATGATGCTGATGGGCAATCTCCAGTTCGTGTCCGTCGCCGTGGTCGGCGGGCTGCGCATCTCCAGCGGGGCGATCACCATCGGCGACATGCAGGCCATGATCCAGTACACCCGGCAATTCGCCATGCCCGTTCAGCAGGTGGCCTCGATGGCCGCCACCTTCCAGTCAGGCATCGCATCGCTGGAGCGGGTGGTGGAATTGCTCGAAGTCGACGAGATCAGCGCTGATCCCGAACCGGCTTCCCATCCGCCCACCCGGGGACGGGTGGCGTTCGAAGCCGTCCACTTCTCCTATGAGCCCGAAAAGCCCCTCATCACCGGGCTCGACCTCACCGCCGACCCGGGCCAGACGGTGGCCATCGTCGGCCCCACCGGCGCCGGCAAGACCACGCTGGTGAACCTGCTGCTGCGGTTCTACGAGCTCGACGGCGGCCGGATCACCCTCGACGGGATCGACATCACCGCCATTCCCCGCCGTGAGCTGCGGTCGAAATTCGGCATGGTGCTCCAGGACACCTGGCTGTTCGGCGACACCATCTGGGAGAACCTCCGCTACGGCAATCCCGACGCCACCGACGCCCAGATCATCGAGGCCGCCCGGGTCACCTACGTGGACCGCTTCGTCCACTCGCTGCCCGACGGCTACGACACCGTTATCAACGACGAGGGCGACAACATCTCCGCCGGCCAGAAGCAGCTCCTCACCATCGCCCGGGCCTTTCTCGCCGACCCGGCGATCCTCATTCTCGACGAGGCCACCTCGTCGGTGGACACCCGCACCGAGGTGCTGATCCAAGAGGCCATGAACGCCCTGCGGGCCGACCGCACCAGCTTCGTGATCGCCCACCGCCTGTCCACCATCCGCGGCGCCGACACCATCGTGGTTATGGACGGCGGCCATATCGCCGAACAGGGCTCCCACGACGAGCTGCTGGCCCGCGGCGGCCCCTACGCCAACCTCCACGCCGCCCAATTCGCCGGCCAAGCCACGTGACCGCACTCCGCAGCCGACAGGCCCTGACGGGCCCTCGCTAGCTCAGCGAACGATTCTCACGTTGACAACTTGGCCGGCTGTCCAGGACACGTCGACGTTTCTGAAGACGAAATTCGAGTTCCCGCTCGGAAAGTCAAGCGCCACATCGTCTATATGCAGTGTCCAGTCTCCTGTGCCGGAAACCGGTGCCCGAAATGCCAGATAGAGCTTCCGCTCCGTCTCCAAGTACCAGAGCCACTTGACTTGAAGCTGGATGCTGCTTGTAACGTTCGAGAATAGGGTGTCGTCGTTGTAGGCGCCCAGGCTGCTGCTGCCATAGTCCGCCACCGTCATCTCCCCCGACCACAACGTCTCGAGCGGATTTGCGCTGACCGCGGCCGTTGCGGCGCTGGTCAGTGTCTCCGAGAACCCTTGGTCATCGGTGAAGCTGACCTGCACTTTGATGGTCTTCCCCAGGTCGTCTTGGGTCAGGGTGCGCGTCTGGCCGGTGGCGCCGACGATGTTCGTGTCCGAGCTGCCGTCACTGCGTATCCACTGGTAGTTGAACTGCACGTTGGTGAGCCCGTTGGCGTCGCTGATCCCAGAGGTGTCCGCGCTGAGTGTCTCATCCACCTGCGGTGTGCCCGTGATGGTGGGCTGGCCGGTGGCGGTCTGATTGGTCAGGCTGAAGACCCAGGGACGGGCTTGTTTGATGGCGAGGATGTTGCTGCTGGTGATCTTGAATTCGATCTCCATGGCGAAAGGCTCGCCGGGTGCGGGGTCGTACAGCGCCTTGAAGTGGTCGTGGATCACTTCGAGGTGTCCGCCGAGCTGGCGGAGTTGGGCGTCGGTTAGGAGGAGTTCTCCGGGCTCCACCTGGTTGGAGGTCGCCAGGATCTCGATCTGGTTGCCGCTGGGGTGCAGCAGGATCTCCTCGGGCTCGGAGTAGGCGTCGGGGTTCGTGACGAGGTCCTCGCCGAGTTGGGTGTTGAGGTAGTAAAAGCCGTCGTAGCCGCGGATGGGGTCGAAGCTGGCCGCGACGCCGTTGGCGAGCTCGTCGGTGTAGTTGGGGTGCACCAGCACCCCCATCGCGGTCGCTAGGTGGTCGATGCGGTGGAACTCGCGCTCGGCAAAGGCTCGGAAGTTCCACAGGCTGGCATAGACCCCTTTGAGGGACTTGTCTATGCCGTCTTCGGTGGTCTCGTCGGGATCCTGGGTCTTGGAGTCGTACAGCCCCGCCCCGCTGAACCCGGGAAGGTCTTCGTTGTTGGTGCTCGACCGGTAGCGAAGCGACTGCCCCACGGGGTAGGTGGCGTGCATCGCGGTGAGCGCCTCCAGGATCCAGGCAGGCGTCTGGCCCTTCTTGATGGCTTTGCGCAGATCCTTGAGCATGTCCTCCTGGACGTCGAAGTCGGTCTGAAACTCCTCGTCGGCCAGCATCTCCTCGATGTCGTCATAGAACCCGTTGTGGGTCATGAACGCGTCGTAGAAATAGAACGGCACCGCGAACCCCTCGGGCACGGTCCCGGGCGGAAAGCCCAGCGTCCCCAGCACGGCCACATTGGCGGCCTTGACCCCGAAGGCGTCCCAGTCCTCGAAGCCGATGGAGCTCAGGGGGGTGATCGCGGTGACCGACAGATCGCGTTGGGGCACTTGAGCCGTAGCGGGACGCAACGCGGCGTAGTGGGCGTCGACCTCGGTGGGGGAGGCTGCCCTCAGGCTCCATCCGCTCTCGGTCACCTCGTAGCGGACGTAGCTGTCGAGGAGGTCGTCGATGGTGGCGCCATCGATGGTGGTGTCGTCGAGGGCGTCTTGGATGAAAGCGTTGGGGACGGCGTCCTGGGTGGCCCTTAGGTTCACGTGCGACAGCGGCGTCTGGGGCACGGTGGTGATGATCCCTGCGACGCGGGGCAGCTCGTTGGGCAGTGCCTCGTATATCGCGATGTCGCGGGGATTGGGGCGCTCACCCTGCTCGATGACCCGCAGCTGGCCGTATCCCACTGCGGGATTCATAGGCAGGAAGCTGGATCCGGGGTGGATGTCCTCGTCGAACATGAGCGGGATCCGCGACTGTCTCAACAGCGGCAGTTCGGACTGGTAGCTCGCGAGGCGATGGTTCGGTATGTGCAGGGCCAGGTCGTCGTCGAGGAGCGGCATCCCGGCCGCGAGCAGGGTGTGGATGCGCTCGAGCAGGACGGTGCTGTAGCGGTTGTCGTAGCGGTTCAGCCACCAGTAGTAGACGCCGGTGCTGCCGTCGGAGGCGAGGAGTGCGGGGTCGTAGACGATCTCGCCCGGCACGGCCCAGGGCAGGTCGGGCTCCAGGTGGCCTATCGCGTCCAGGAACAACGCGATGGGGTGGCGGAGGTGCGTCTTGGAGTTGATGAAGAACAGGGTCGGCGACTCTGTGTCCATGCCCAGCAGAACGAACTTCACATACTGCCCGCCATAGGCCAGCGTCTCGAACGTGGGCTGATCGGGAACGGCCGCGGCGCCGTTCACAAGATCTATGGCCGGGGCGGGGTTCACCGGGCTCATGGTCCCGAGGTCGTCGAGCTCGGTGAGGTCGTCGATGCAGTCGCCGTCGACGTCGGCGGGGTCGGCTATGAGGTACTTCTCCACCCGGTAGCGGTCCGGTGGCAGCGCGGGCACGTTCTCGGCCAGCGTCGTCGTGGACGCCTCGCCCCTGATCACCGCGACCGGTGTCTCCACCACCGTGCCACCCTCGGTGTGGCTGACATACAGCACGAAGTACTCGTCGGTGTTGGACGCCACCACGATGGGGACCGCGGTCACCTCCACCGGCGTCGGCTCCGGGTCGAAGTCCTGCGAGCACTGGCTATCCGTGGAGCCGGTGCCCGACGTGGACCAGCCGCTGGTGCCCTCATCGTTGGTGGCGTTCACCTGCACCTCGTACTCGGTTCGGACAGCCAGCCCCGAGATGGACGTAGCCGTAGCGAGAGTGGGCGGAGTCCAGGCGGTCCAGTTCGGGTCCCCGGTCTTGCGGTACTGGACGCCGTAGCCGGTTATGTCGGGCCTTTGCGTCGTGTCCGGCGCTGTCCAGGACACATCCAGGCTCGTGCTGGATCCCGGCGCGGCCGTCACTGCCAGCGCGGCCGGGGCGGGGGGCGGCTCGTCCTCGTCGGCGAGATCGATGACGACGGCCGCGGTCGCGGTGCCGCCGTTGTCGTCATCGGCCGTCACGGTCACCGAGAAGGTGTTCGACGCGGCCTCATGGTCATAGACGACGCCCGTGATGGTCTGTATCTGCCCGCTGGCGGCCACGATGGTGAACGACGCGGCGTCCGCGCCGCCCAGCGTGTAGGTCAGGGTGTGGAGGTCGGCGTCGGTGGCGGTGACCGGACTGCCCACCGGCGTGCCCGGCGCGGCGTTCTCGGCCACCTGGCGCGTCACGGACTGCGGCGAGAACACCGGCGCAGTGTTCGCCCCGTCGTTGTCTTCGATGGTGATGGTCTGCGGGACGCCGATCACCGCACCGTCGAGCATCGCGGTGATCTCGATGCTCTCGTCGCTGTCCTCGACGGCGTCGTCCACCGCGGTCACCGTGGCGTTTGCCGAAACCTCGCCGGCGGCAAGCGTCAGCGTCTTGGCTGTCACTGTGTAGTCGTCGACCTCGGTCGCGGTGCCCGCCAGGACCAGGGTGACCGTCTTCGCCTCGGTGAACGTCACGCCTCCGGTGCTCACCGTCACCGTCGTGGACGTCTCGCCCTCCTCGGCGATGGACTCCGAGCCGACCGATACCTCCCAGCTCGGCACGGCACGGTGTACCGTCAGCGTGTAGACGCGGGTGGTGACGAGGTCCGAGGCGGTGACTTTGACCTTGATCGTGTTGTCGCCCAACGCGAGGTCCACCTGCTGGCCGTCGGCGTGGTCGTCGGCGTCGGGGATCTCCACGTCGTTGCCGTCAAGGAACACGACCGTGGCGTTGCCCGCATCGGCCTCTTGGGCGGTCACCGTCACCTGCGACACCGAGTTGGCCACCGGGACCGTGTAGGACCTGATGCCGCTGCCGAAGGCGGGGGTCAGCGTCCCGGCGCTGAGGCTCAGAGCGCTCAGGTCGGCGTTGCCCGGCATGTTGTAGGCGAATAGCTTGTCGCTGAAGTTGCTCGCCACCCACATGGTGGTGCCGTCGGACCAGATCGCCCGGGGAAGGTCCTGGCCGTCCCAGAACAGGGTGTCGAAGTCTCGGTCGGGGTCCCGCTGCTTGGTGGCCAGCGTGTAGGCGAAGATCTTCTCGTCATACCATGTGTTGGCCACCCACATGGTCGTGCCGTCGGACCACAGGCCGGCGGGACGGGCGTTGGCCGGGTCGAGGGTGTCGAAGTCCTTGCCGGGGTCCCGCTGCCCGTCGGCCAGCGTGTAGGCGAAGATCTTCTGTTTGTGAATGTCGGACACCCACATGGTCGTGCCGTCTGACCACAGGCCATAGGGGTACTGGTTGCCGATGTCGATGTCCTTGCCGGGGTCCCGCTGCCCGTCGGCCAGCGTGAAGGCGTAGAGCTTGTTGTCGAAGCTCTCGCCCATCCACATAGTGGTGCCGTCTGACCAGATGGACCGGACATGGGTGTCTCTGGAGGGCTTGCGGAGGTCGATGTCCTTGCCGGGGTCCCGCTGCTTGGTGGCCAGCGTGTAGGCAAAGGCCCTCTCACTGCCGTCGGCGTCGTCGGCCACCCACATGGTGGTGCCGTCGGACCACAGGCCGGTGACTGTCCTGTTGTCCGCCGCGGCCAAGGTGTCGAAGTCGTCCTCGGCGCTCCATCCGTAGGGGGCCTCCGACCCCCGGTTGATGCTGACGGTGTAGCCCTTTCTCGTTCTGCCGTCGGCGGCGGTGACGGTCATCCTCACGTTGTTGCGGCCCTCGCTCAGGTCCACTTGGTGGCCGTCGGTGAGTCCGTCGGCGTCGGTTCCGCTGTAGACCACCGCCGCGGCCCCGTCCGCGACGCCCAACACCGTCACCCGCGCCACCGAGGCACCCACACCGAACTGGTACGCGGTGTCTCTGGCGCTGAATCCGGCAACACTGACGCCGTCCACCGTGAGCGCACTCAACTCGGCATTGCCCGGGTCGGCGTCGCCCGGCATGTTGTAGGCGAAGATCTTGTCGTTGAGGAAGCCCGACACCCACATCGTCGCGCCGTCGGACCAGATCGCCCAAGGAAGGGTGTGGCCGTGCCCCGACAGGGTGTCGAAATCCCGGTCGGGGTCCCGCTGCCCGTCGGCCAGCGTGTAGGCGTAGAGCTTGGCGTCGAAACTGTCGGCTACCCACATGGTCGTGCCGTCGGACCACAGGCCGACGGGTCCCGTGCTGGCCGTGCCGTCGGTGTCGATGTCCTTGCCGGGGTCCCGCTGCCCGTCGGCCAGCGTGTAGGCGAAGATCTTCTTGCTGAAAGTGTCGGACACCCACAAGGTCGTGCCGTCGGACCACAAGCCCAAAGGGGAGTCATTCCCGGCCGCGCCGTCGGTGTCGAGGTCCTTGGCGGGGTTCCGCTGCCCGTCGGCCAGCGTGTAGGCGAAGAGCTTGGCTTCGAAGTGGTTGGCCACCCACATGGTGGTGCCGTCGGACCATATGTCTCGGACATGGGCGTCTCCGAACGCCCCGGTCTGCCGGACGTGGATGTCCTTGCTGGGGTCTCGCTGCTTGGTGGCCAGCGTATAGGCGAAGATCGTCTCATTGCCCCAGGAATCGTCGGACACCCACATCGTGGTGCCGTCGGACCACAGGCCATCGGCTGACTTGTTCCCCGCCGCGGCCAAGGTGTCGAAGTCTTCCCCGGCGCTCCATCCGAAGGGGTCCTCCGACCCCCGGTTGATGCCGACGGTGTATTCCTTGGTCGTGTTGTCGGCGGCGGTGACGGTCACCGTCACAACGTTGCGGCCCTCGCTCAGGCCCACTTGGTGGCCGTCGGTGAGCCTGTCGGCGTCAGTTCCGCTGTAGGCCACCGCCGCGGCCCCGTCCGCGACGCCCAAAACCGTCACCTGCGCCACCGAGGCGTCCACACCGAATTGGTACTCCGTGGTGCCGGCGCTGAATCCAGCGACACTGACGCCGTCCACCGTGAGCGCACTCAGGTCGGCATTGCCCGGGTCGGCGTTGCCCGGCATGTTGTAGGCGAACAGCTTGTCGTTGAGGAAGCCCGACACCCACATGGTGGTGCCGTCGGACCAGATCGACCAGGGACGGCGGTGGCCGTACCCGGACAGGGTGTCGAAGTCCCGGTCGGGGTCCCGCTGCTCGGTGGCCAGCGTGTAGGCGAAGATCTTGCTGGCCCATTGATCGGCCACCCACATGGTCGTTCCGTCGGACCACAGGCCGGAGGGTCCCCTGTCGGGGTCGGTGTCGATGTCCTTGCCGGGGTCTCGCTGCTGGGTGGCCAGCGTGTAGGCGAAGAGCTTGGTGTCGTGTCCGTCGGACACCCATATGGTCGTGCCGTCGGACCACAGGCCCAGAGGGTTGTCATTCCCAGCCGCGCTGTCGGTGTCAATGTCCTTGGCGGGGTCCCGCTGCCCGCCGGCCAGCGTGTAGGCGAAGAGCTTGGCTTCAAATTGGTTGGCCACCCACATGGTGGTGCCGTCGGACCAGATGTCGCGGACATGGCTGTCTCCGGACGACAGCCTGACGTCGATGTCCTTGCTGGGGTCCCGCTGCTTGGTGGCCAGCGTGTAGGCGAAGACCGTCTCATGGCCGTCGGTGTCGTCGGCCACCCACATGGTGGTGCCGTCGGACCACAGACCAGTGACTGTCCCGTTCTCCGCCGCGGCCAGGGTGTCGAAGTCGTCCCCGGCGCTCCATCCGAAGGGGTCCTCCGAGCCCCGATTGATGCCGACGGTGTAGACCTTGGTCGTGACGCCGTCGGCGGCGGTGACGGTCACCGTCACGACGTTGCGGCCCTCGCGCAGGCCCACTTGGTGGCCGTCGGTGAGCCTGTCGGCGTCAGTTCCGCTGTAGGCCACCGCCGCGGCCCCGTCCGCGACGCCCAAAACCGTCACCTGCGCCACCGAGGCATCCACACCGAATTGGTACTCCGAGGTGCCGGCGCTGAATCCGGCAACACTGACGCCGTCCACCGTGAGCGAACTCAGGTCGGCATTGCCGGCGGGCGGGTCGTCGTCGTCGATGGTGCCGGTGGCGGAGCCCGCGGTTGCGCTGACGGTGGCGCGGTAGTAGTCGGGGTATCGGTCGGGGTGGGATAGGGGGATCTCGATGGCCACCTTGAACGCCTCGGCCTGCTCGTCGATGGAGTCGTCCAGGGTGGACACGGTGAAGGTCTCGGTGGTTTGGTATTGCGGTATCACCACGGCGTGGTCGACGAGGGGCGTGTAGTCGTCGCCGGCGGTGGCCTCGTGGCCGGCGTCGGGCGCGGAGGTGCTGACCTGCACGGTGACGTCGAGGCTGCTCTCGCGGCTCATGGTCAGGGTGAAGGTCGCCTTGGCGCCCTCGGTGACCGCGGCCCCCGCGGTCACCGACACCTCCGGCGCGGCGTCGTCGTCGACGATGATGACCTCGGCGCTGGACGCTCCGGGATCGACGGTGGCGTTGGTGGGGCTGAACAATTCGACGGTGAAGGACTCGTTGATCTCGTCGATGTCGTCGTCGGTGATGGCGACGGCGATGGTCGCGGTGGTGTCCCCGGCTGGGATGGCCACGCGCGAGCCGGGTGCGGGCTTGGTGAAGTCTGAGTGGTCCCAGGCGGGATCAACCCCGTCCGGGACCGGGTGCCAGTCCACGCTCTTGCCGCCGCTTCTAGCGGAATAGCCGACTGAGATGTCCTTGCCGCTCGCCTGTGAGAGGGTGACGGTGACCTGGGCCTGGCCTGAGGCGACGTCCTCGGCTACGGACGCGTCGGCCACCGACGCCACAGGCGGGGTGTCATCGTCGGCAGTTCCCCGCACGACGGCTTGGGCGGTGTTGCGCAGCATTCGTCCGTCGGCGGTGCACACCGCGTGTGCTGTGACGCAGTCTGTTGGGGCGCTGAGCGACACGGTGACGTCGCCCGCTGTGTCGGGGGTCACGGTGAGTTCCCAGGTCTTGCCAGCGGGCGACACTTCGGTCACGACCCCCAGCGAGCCGCCGGTCACGGTCAGCGCGTCGGCCATCGATCCTGCGGTGACCTCGACGTCTGCTTCGTCGAAGTTGAGCTCCAGCGTGAAGGAGGTCGATCCATCGTGCGTGTCGGGCACATCCGAGAACCACGCTCCCGGCGGTGCCGCGCCACGCTCAGGAAGCGTGTCGGAGCCGGCGCTGAGCGACACATCCACCACGCTGCCCACCGAACCCGACAGCACGCCGTCAGTCGGCCACCAGTACGTGCCGCGCAGCGCCAGCCCGGCCGGCACCAGGCTCTGCGAGCCGACGAACCGCTGGCCGTCGATGTCGAGGGTGAACTCGGTGTCCAGCGATCTCCGCAAACCCAGGTACAGACCGCCCGCGATCTCCGCGAGCAAGATGACGTCATACGACGACCCGTCGACATCGAATAGAACCGGTGTCAGCGAACCCGTCTGCGCCCAGCGCGAATAGCCCACCGCGTCGTCATTCACCCCCACGTCCAGCACGGCGGTCCACACGTCGCCAAAGTCCGTACCAGTGCCCGGGTCGGCATCAGCCTGCGGATCAGTGCCGGTTTCCGGATCGGATGGCGATTCCGACGTCGACTTGCCCACCGGCTCCCCCACCGGCTCAGTGACCTTTAGCTTCAACCGATACCTCACAGGACCCGCCGACTCCACCTTCACCCCATAAGTCCCCGCCGCCAAGGTAAGGCTGAACCGCTCGTCAGATTTCCCGAGTTCTACGCCTGAACCCAGCACTTCGCCGTCGGCGTCCTCTAAGAACACATCTGCATTGGCGTTCAACAGCCGCAGCACCACCTCCACCGACTGCGGTGAGGACAACTCGAATCGATACCGCTCCACACTGCCGTCGGCATCATCAATGACACTGTCGACAACGGTCTTGGACACATCGGATATGTCGCCGAAATCCGCGGCCCATCCATCTCCCGAAACCTGACCCTTATCCGCCGCCCCCACATCCGGAGCCGTCGACCCCAACACCCCCGCCGCACCCATACACACCACAGCCACAGCCCATCCGACCCGCGACCAACCGCTCCGCCGCCTGGCAAGGACACTCGTCTTTTTAATAATAGTGACGACTATAGTAAATGCTCGCTGGCTCTCACGCCGCCCAATTCGCCGGCCAAGCCACCTGACCGACGTCGACGCGCTGACTTAGTTCTTGAATGCGACCTCAGTCGTGGAGGTCCGCCTGCGGCCGTCGGAGCTGTAGTGCTGCACCACCTCGATGTAGTAGGTGCCGGCCTCCAGACTCACATCGACGTGCGCCCTTGGGGGGCACTTGATGGCGAAAATGCACAGGCACTCTTCGTTGTTGAAACTGACGTGATTGAAGTGGTGTTTGAGCAGAGTGCCATTGGCGTCGCGCACCACGGTGTGTGTGCTGGTTGGCCCCTTCCTCGGGTGGTGGGACTCGACGGTGATCCTCACGTCGCTTTGCTGGGTCAGGGTCAATTCGTAGAAGTGCGCGTTCCCCGTCTTCGTCCTCCCGGCGGGGTAATCGCTCCTCCACTCCGGGTACTTCAAGATCGATTGACAACTACGCGGCCATTGCGCCGACGCTGTGAGCGTGCCGTCGTCTTGTTCCTCGAGTTGCTGGAGTTCGCAGCCCTCCTGCGGGATGGTGATCGGGGGCGGAGCTCGTGTGACCGTGATGGTGTAGGTCTCGACGGCGTTTTCGGCATTTCGAGCGACAATGGCGATGGCCGTCTCGGTCGGCTCTCCACCGGGTTGGGACTCGGCGAGCGCCACCTGGTGGCCTTCAGTCTCAGTGTCCGCGTCCTCGGGAGTGATCAGGTAGGTGACACCCGTAGGCGTACTGGCGGACACCGTGACAACCCCGACGTCGCCGTCGACCTCAGCGGTGTACTCGGTGGTACCTGCGGCAAACGCAGGGCTTATTGTCGCTTCGGTCAGGGCGAGGCTGGCAAGCACCGGCAGCGTCGATTGGCGGGTGTCCGCTTTGTTGTAGACGACGACGGATCGCGGCGACCCCAATCCCTTGTCGTTGCCGATGACTGACCGGTAGCCGGCGTTCTTCGTCGTGGCCTGCTGGCCAGAACCTTCCCGGCTGATGAGGACGACGTAGATCTGCTGGCGCTGTTCGTCGGCGGAGGTGACGATCACCAATACCAGAGTGTCGCCGTCTGCCGCGAGGGCGGACTGATGACCATCTTGATTGGGGTCGGCGTCGTCATAGCTCGGAGCGAGGGTGGGGTCGTTGCCCTGCACGGTGACGATCTGCACCGTGGCACCGGTGTCGTGGCGGGCCGGGATTATGGTGACCGTGTCGACGCCCGCATCAGCGGAGGTCTCATAGCGGGTAACCGCGGGGTCGAACCCCAGTTCGTCGGCACCGGCCACCGCCAGCCCGTTCAGCGTCGGCGGTCTCACGCCGAGCACATCGGGATTGTGGCCGGGGACATCGATCACCACCCAGTAGGTGCGCTCGGCACCGCCGCCGGCGACCACCTTCACCCCGACCACGGTCTGGGCGCCCTCCTCGAGCGCGACCTGATGACCCGCTACCCCAGATTTCGCATCTTCAGGAGAGACAACTGCCTCTCCTGACGGATGAGCGGGGTCTGCTTTCACCGTGACGTGCTGGGTGCCCGAAGGCGCCGATATCGAATACAGCGTTACCTCAGGATCGAACGCCGGGGACAGCGTCAGCGAACCCACATTCAATGACGCCAACCGGGTGGTCGTCGCCGGACCATCCACCGTGGCTTGAGGCGTGTTGCGCAGCATGCGCCCGTCCGCGGAGCACACCGATGTCGCCGACACGCAATCCGATACTGCGACAAGCGACACGGTCACATCGCCGGGCCCGTCGGGGGCCACGTCGAGTTCCCAGGTCCTGCCGACGGGCGACACTTCCGACACTGTCACCAGCGAGCCGCCGGTCACGACCAGCGCATCTGTCAGCAGTGCCGTGGTGACTCCCAGGTCGGACTCATCGAAGCTCACCTTCAGCGAGAACTCCGATGTCCCGTCGTGGAATCCGGGAACCTGGGAGAACCACGCGCCCGGCGGTGCCGCGCCACGCTCACCGAGTGAATCGGTGCCCGCGCTGAGCGACACGGCCGCAGTGCTGCCTACCGAACCCGACAGCACGCCGTCTGTGGGCCACCAGTACGTGCCGCGCAGGGGCAGCCCGTTCGGCACCTGGCTCTGCGAGCCGACGAACTGCTCGCCGTCGATCTCCAGCATGAACTCGGTGTCCAGCGATCTCCGCAGACCCAAGTACAGACCGCCCGCGATCTCCGCGAGCAAGATGACGTCATACGACGACCCGTCGACTTCGAATAGAACCGGCGTCAGCGAACCAAACTGCGCCCAGCGCGAGTAGCCCGCCCCGTCTTCATTCGCCCCCACGTCCAGCACGGCCGTCCACGCCTCGACAGGGTCCGTGCCCTGGTCAGTGCCAGTGTCGGATTCCGGCTGCGGATCATCGCCGGCGTCTGGATTGGAGGGCGACTCAGACGTCGACTTGCCGACAGGATCCCCCACCGGCTCGGTGACCTTGAGCTTCATCCGGTATCGCACCGGGCCCGAAGACTCCACCCTCACCCCATAGGTCCCCGCTGCCAAGGTCAGGCTGAACCGCTCATCGGATCTCCCGAGTTCTGTGCCCGAGCCCAGCACCTCGCCGTCGGCGTCCTCCAAGAACACATCCGCATTGGCGTTCAACCGCCGCAGCACCACCTCGACCGACTGAGGCGAGGACAACTCGAACCGATACCGCTCCTCAGCGCCATCGGCATCGTCGATGACTCTGTTGACAACGGTCTTGGGCACATCGGAAATGTCGCCGAAATCCTGTACCTGTCCGCCTCCCGAAACCAGATCCTTATCCGCCGCCCCCACAACCGGAGCCGTCGAACCCAAGAGCGCGGCCGCACCCACACACACCACAGCCACGGCCCACCCGACCCGCGACCAACCGCTCCGCCACATGGCAAGGACACTCATTCCAGGGATGATAGTAGCTACTACGACAAACGATCATCGACTCCCACGTCGAGCGATACACTCACCGAGCCGCCCGCCGCGCTAGTTGCGGAATAGTTGCTTGACTCGCTTTAAGGCGGGGGTCCACAGCCACTCGGTCTCGGTGAAGCGGCGGTAGTTCTCGCCGGGCAGCCCGGTGGGGTCGTAGAAGCTCTTGTCGGTGTTCTTACGCAGGTCAGCTGTCCTCTTCAAAATCTTCCAAGAGGCGTACACCGTCCCCTTGTGGGTCCAGCCCTGCCGCATGTAGTTCCAGTTGTCGGGAGCCAGGTCTTCGGCCGCGGCAAAGTGCTTGAGGGCGCGCTCGCTGTCGCCCACCGCCTCGAAGTGCAGCGCCAGCTTGAAGGTCGCCTCGGCCAGCAGCTTGTCGTCGTCGACGGGCTTGAGCCGCTCGGCCAGCTCCCGGCTCGACCAGACGTGCTCGCTGTCGGCCCCCCGCTCAATCCAGTCGCGGGTGGCCTGGGCGAAGGAGTCGTCGCCGGCCCGGACCTTGCCGAGGCCGAACCCGATGGACACCTCAGACGGGTACACGCCCTCGTTGCTGCGCACGATCTGGCCGTCCTCGTCGATCCAGGCGGCCGACGGCACGTTCACCCATCCAAAAAGCGAACTGATCTCATGGGTCGGGTCGACGACGCAGTGGTAGGTCGGCTTGGCCTTGTCATACCACTTGTTGATCGCGCTGGGGCCACCGGAGTCCTGGGCCACGCTGATGAGCTCGAAGCGGTCCGGGCCGATCGATTCGTACAATTCTTGCCAGACCGGCAGGCTGAAGCGGCAGCCTCACCAGGATGACCAGGAGAACAGCACCACCTTGCGGCCGCGGAAATCTGAGAGCTTCAACACGTCGCCGTTGCGGTCAACCAACTCGAAATCAGGGGCGACTGCGGACTCGAGCCCCATGCGGCGGACTTCAGGTATAGAGCCGAGGCTCCACACATCGCCGTCGCGCACATACTTCTGGCCCAGCAGGTCGGCGAACTCCGAGTAGTTGAGCCACACCCAGTCCTCGGCGTCGGCGATCCACTCCTCACGCTTGTGCTCTGGCACCGGCACGCACAGATCGCCCAGGCATGCGCCCTGCGGCTTCATCTGCCAGCCGGTGGCGGCGGGAAGCTCGCCAAGCCGCACCCACAGGGTCTCCGTGTCGTCAGTCCGCTGGGCGGCTTCGGTCGTCTTGCCGTTTGAGAGGATGATCACGATTGCTTTGGGAGTTGATGCGCCCGGCCTCCCAGGCGATCTGCTATCGCGTCATCATACTTGCAACTACATTGCAACGTACCGTGGCCTACTTCGAGTGTGCTGTGTCTGGCGGAGGGGGTGTCCCCTCCCTCCATCTATCGCTCGAAATCGCCGAGTGTCAGCGCAGGGCCGTTATCCTGGGGATATGCCGCTGTTCAGCCTTGGGTTGTGTCACCAGATATCGGCCGGTCCCATCGAAAGAGTGGCAACAAAAGTGACATCACGCATTGCCGGTTCCGGCGTGTTGGGCTGGTTTCAGTGTAGGTGTTCTTTCGGGGGGTCTGGTGGCGGGCCGGGATGAGCGGCTGACTGCGCTGTTCGTGAAGAACGTCTCGGAGCCGGGAGTGTACGGCGACGGGGGCCACGGCAGCCACGGCCTGCGCCTGGTGGTGCAGCCCGCTTCAGGCGGCGGGGTCCGCAAGAGCTGGGTGCAGCGCATCAGGATCAACGGCAAGGCCACAAACCTCGGGCTGGGACCGTCCTGGGCGGTACCGCTGGCACAGGCGCGCGAGACCGCGGTGGAGAACCATCGCATCGCCCGAGGCGGGGGCGATCCCCGCTCCAAGGCCGCCCCTAGCCTCGCCGAGGCCGTCGAGAAGGTAATCGCGATCCACGCAGAGGGGTGGAAGGACGGGGGCAAGTCCGAAGCCCAGTGGAGGGCCTCGCTGGACGCCTACGTCCTGCCGGCACTGGGCCAAAAGCCGGTTGATGAGATCACTACCGGAGACGTTCTGGGAGTGCTGTTGCCGATCTGGTCCACCAAGCGGGAGACCGCACGGCGGGTCCGGGGCCGCATCGGCGCAGTGATGAAGTGGGCGGTCGCAGAGGGCTACCGCCAGGACAACCCCGCCGGAGACGCCATCGGGGCGGCGCTTCCCAAAACAGCGCCCCCTAAGCAGCATCACCGGGCGCTCCCCCACACCGAGGTCGCAGCAGCCGTCACAGCAGTCCGCGCCTCCAAAGCGCTCTGGTCCACCAAAAGCGCATTCGAGTTCCTGGTGCTGACCGCCACCCGCTCCGGCGAGACCCGCGGCGCCCGATGGGCCGAGATCGACCTGGAAGAACAGGTGTGGACCATCCCCGCAGAGCGGATGAAGTCCAAGACCGCCCACCGGGTCCCCCTGTCGCCGCGGGCGCTCGAAATCCTCGACGAGGCGGCCACCTACGCCGACAGCTCCGACCTGGTGTTCCCATCGGCCACCGGGCAGATCATGAGCGACGGCACAATCGGAAAGCTGCTGCGGGAAGCGGGCATCGACGCCGTCCCCCACGGTTTCCGCACCTCGTTCCGCTCCTGGTGCTCCGACAACCTCGTGCCCCGAGAACTCGCCGAGCGCGCCCTAGCCCACACCGTGCGCGACAGCACCGAACGGGCCTACGCCCGATCCGACATGCTCGACCTGCGCCGCGAACTTATGGCCGACTGGGCCAAATACATCAGCAGCTGAACAGCACAGCGGCCGCCAGGCCCAAACCCGCACCATCACCCGGCACCCAAACCGGGCACATCCGCACCTGCCGCATCACCGGCATCGCACCAGTCCACAAGGCACTGCAGTTCGCCCCGCCGACGCCCGCCTCTGCGACGCTGGGCCGTATTGCCGGGACGAAGCGTCCGCAGGTGAAGTTGAGGTGCTTGCCCTCTTCTTTGGAGGTCTTGAAGGGGGGCTCGGCTGGGCCTTCTTGAGCCTTCCCAGGATTCATGTAGCTTGCTCTATGCCTGGGGAGGTTCACTGGGCCGGACATTGGCTGTGAACATCCCTGAGTGTTGGCGCACCCACACTTGTTGGACGACGTATTGGGTATTCCGGGTCAGGATCGTGGCCGGCGCAGGGTGATGGTGTTGGACTTGACGTTGCCGACGGTCACGTACACGTTTGCGCTGTAGTCCGCTACGTCTTGGTACCAGCCGTTCCAGCAGACCTCTGAGTTGCTGCCGGTGCCGTCGGGTCCCACAGTGACCGTGTATGGGTTGCCAATCTGATACTCAATGGGGGTTCTGTTGGGGGTGTTGTGGGACCAGCACTTGACCGGATAGGTCCCCGGCTGGAATCCGGTTACTGTCACTGCTTGCCAGGCACATGAGAAGTTGCATTTTCCTTCGTATACAGCATCCACGTCCGTTTGCCGCAATGTGACCGCGCTATCGCCACCCCCGGGTTGAGGGTCGTCGTCGATGGTTGTCGTAGCGGGGTAGGTGGCGAAGTTCTGGGTAACCCACAAACCGTTGACCCTTACCTCTATTCCTATTCCTATGTGCGTCAGGTCAGGGTCGGCCATGTTGGCGTAGTGGCCTGGGCTGTCCGCCAGGTTGCGGAATGAGTGCTGGACGGCTTCGCTTATGGAATTCGAAAGGGGGACCATGGCGATGTTCTCTGCCGCCGCTGTCCACCCGGGGGGGTATTGCCGGACAAATGACGGGTTGTGCCTAAATCGCTGCTCGACGGCCATCGTTTGAGACCATTGGCGGGCCACCGCAGCTACGCCTTCGCGAATCGCCAAGTTGCCAAGCCCCAGTTCCTGACGCAGTTGATTCACAAGTGCAGCCATCTCATTCTCGGCCGCGGCGATCGCCGATGCTGACGGTCTAGCCCCTGCCAAAATGAGATTCGTATAAGTCCGCCCGCCGTGCTCAGCGAGGCCGACTCCGAGATGCGTGCACCATTCGCATCTCAACTTCTCGACACCACCTTCGCCGAAGTCAAGAAGCTGCTTGCTTATGCTTTCCGGGGTTAGACCAATGATCCCTGTCGACCAGCTCACAGACCGGACGGCCACCCAAACACCCCACTCAGGCTCCAACCATGGCCGGTAGTCGAAGCCATGTACCCAGTCGTCGGCTTTCGCCTGTGCTTGGGCCCGAGCTTGCGCCGCGGCAGACACCTGATCGTCAACTGCCAGCGGCGAAAGCCCACCGCGCCGATCATTGGTTTTTGCCTTTACCAATTCCGCCAACTGACTCAGAGTCCTCTGGGTTTCGAATGCGACGCAGCCGCCAGGCACAACCTCTGTGTCGACGTGGAACTGACAGCGATACGTGTTCAACAGGAACTCCTGTTCGGCCACCAACTCGTCTCGCACCGCGATCGCTGCTGTAGTAGGCGCATCTGTGAATGGCTCGGGTCCTTCGGCGGGGAGTGCAGGCATGCCTCCTTCGCAACCTCCCGGCACAATCTCGGTGTCGACACCGAAGGAGCAGCGGTACACGTTCAACAGCGCCTCTTGCTCAGCGATCAGCCGATCCCGCACTTCAACATCAGCATTTGTCTGCGCTCCAGCACCCGGCACAACCGTGAACACCAATCCAGCGGCAACGAGTCCAAACACAACAATTAGGTGTACTGATCTTCCCTTAGCCAGAAATCGCATCCCGGCGCTAGCACAAGCACGCAACAGACTGCGGCCCAGCGCATCGCTCCAATCCGAGTGGTTCACATTTCCTCCTGATATTCCAAAGTTGTCATGGGTAAACGGCGAAGTTCTGGGTGATCCAGAGCCATCCGGCTTTGAGGACGATGCCGACGCCGAAGTGGGTGGTTTCGGGGTTGACCATGGCGGCGTAGTGGCCAGGACTGTTGACGAAGTCGCCGAATGATTGGCGCACGGCGTCGGAGGTCGTGGTGGTGAGCTTATTGAGGGCGATGTTCTCGCCGTTGAACCGATAGCCGGGCGGGTAGTCGGCGCCGGCATAGGGATTGTGGTTGAAGTCGAATCCGGCACCCATAATCTGCGACCACCGGCGGGCCGCGGTCGCCACTCCGGGGTCGTAGACCAGCGTGTCCAGCCCCAGGCTGGTGCGGAGCTCGTTAACCAGACCGGCCATCTCGGTTTCGGCGGCGGCCATCTCCGCTTCGGAGAGCTGCTGGCCGGTGTCGCGCCCGGCCATCATCACCGTGACATAGGAAGTCCCATCGACAGCAGTTGCGACGCCGGTGGCTAGATGGGTGCAAACCGCGCACGCCGGAATTCGCGAACCCTCCTTGCCCAACAAGGCGGCGCTGAGTTCGGCAGGCAGTTGCGGATCGGAAATATCTCCGGTGACGCTCGCCGATTCGCCGATGCTCCAGAAATCCCAACCGGGCTCTAGGTGCGCCCAGAAATCGAACGGCGCCCGAAAGCTCTGCGCGTCAGCCATGGCCTGCGCGTGGGCCTGGGTGATGGCCGACAGCCCTTCGTCGGATCGAAGCACCGGCAGCGAAGTCGCCGGACTCCGAATCTCGTTCATCCACTTGATCGCCTCAATCTCCAACTGAGCCCTAAGCCGGTCCAGCGCAGAAACCTGCTGCCCAGTAGCGCAGTCGTAGGGAACCACCTCGGTGTCAACCCCGAAACGACACCGATAGGTGTTCAACAGCGCCTCCTGGCTGCGGATCAGCCCGTCCCGCACCTCGACGTCGTGCTGTGTGGGGTTGGTCGGCGCGACTCCGGGAGACACCGAATCCGGGTTCGGACAGCCTCCAGGCACAACATCTGTGTCCACTCCGAACAGGCACCGATAGGTGTTCAACAGATTCTCTTGCGCGGCGATCAGTCCGTCACGTACAACGATGTCCTGTCGGGCAATTCCTTCTTTCGCCGAACCCTGCGCTGCCGCGGCCGACCCCAACATCGGCACCGCCAGGAAGCAAACCACAATGACAAACGCCGCCAGGAAACAACGGCCCCTTCTCAACCGATTGCCCCGCACATCTGACAACTTCGACTTGAACAATCCCATGGCCACTCAGACGAACACAACCCCCACACCAGTTCCCAACCAGCAAAGAAACCCGCACAATTGCCCGATGGGAGTGACAAGTCCGTCACGTTCCAGCCGTTGGACGGGTCGGTTTTGCCGTTCTAGATCCGGCCCCAGCAGACGACGACCTGGTTGGTCATGATGCCGCAGGTGTGGCTTACATAGGCGGCGATCGCAATGAATTCGCCGTCGGGCGGGTCTGCCTGCCCGTCCCCGGTGTTCGTGCCCCAGCAGGAGACTGTTTTGTCGGTTCTGATTCCGCAGGTGTAGTCGAAGCCGGCGGAGATGGCGGTGAACCGGTCGTCGGGGGGATCCAAGTCTCCTTGACGGAATCTGTTCGGTCCTCCCCAACAGGCGATGGTGCTGTCGGATCTGATCCCGCAGGTGTGGTAGTAGCCGGCGGAGATGGCGGTGAATTGGCCGCTGGGAATGCCGTCGTGTTGGCCGATTCGGTTGCTTCCCCAACAGGCGATGGTGCCATCGAGTCTGATCCCGCACGCGTGTTCGCTGCCGGCGGAGATGGCGGCGAACCGGCCATCGGGCTCCTCGGGGGGATCAATGGGAGCGTCGGGATTTTCATTGTGGCGCTGTGAGTCGTAGCCCCAGCAGGCGACGGTCTGGTCGGGTCTGATCCCGCACGAGAAGTCGTTGCCCGCGGTGACAGCAGTGAATTGGCCTGCTGGGGCCTGTGTCTGGTTGAGGTCGCTCTTGCCCCAGCATTCGACGGTGCCGCCGGTATTGATGGCACAGGAATGCAAATGGCCGGTGGCGATTGAAGTGAACTCACCGTCGGGCGCGTCGGTCTGGCCCCAGTCGTTGCTTCCCCAGCAGTCAATAGTGCCATCGCTCGTGATGGCACACGAGTGCTCGAAGCCCGCGGTCAGCGTGGTGTAGGTGGGACTACCGATCTGTGGGACCGGCGTAGTGGTTGGTGGGGGCGGGATTGGGGTTCGGGGTGACCAAGGTCCTTCTGCGGTGTCGTTTACCGCCCGCACCGAGACGTGGGTAATGCCGGAATCGTCGAGTTCAAAGGAGCAGCACGTGATGCCGACTTCCACGACGCCCCCTTCGGTGTCTTCGTCGATGATGAGGAGGTTGACTTGGTAGGTGTTGGCGTTGTCGGCGGGATTCCAAGTGGCGGTGAGGGTGGCGGGGTCGTAAGCGAGGCCGGTGACTTCTCCTGGCTGGGTCGGGGCGGGTGTTGTTGATTGGGGGGTGGGGTCGCCGACGTTGGGGATGATGGAGGGGAGTTCGGGTTCGGCCTGAGGTGGGGGCTCGGGGTTGAAGTTTTTGTCGAGGTGTTCGATGGCGGCTTTGGGGTCGATGATGCCGTAGCCCAGGCTGTCGGTCCGGCGGGGATGGGTGCTAGCGGTGCTTTTGAGGGCGTCGGCGATCTGTTTGGGGGTGGCTTGGGGGAAGCGCGCCTTCATGTGGGCGACCGCGGCTGAGACTATCGGGGAGGCCATGGAGGTGCCGGAGTCGTGTGCGGTGCCGCCGGGCACTGTGGACCAGAGCTGTTTGCCGGGCGCGGCCACGTCGACGTCGGCATTGGCGGTGCTGAACACGGCCCGGTTGCCGTTGCGGTTGGTGGCGGCGACCGCGATCACCTCGGGATAGGACGCGGGACGCTGGGATTGGTTGTGCGCCCGGCAGCCGCTGACCCTCCAGAAGAACTCCCAGGTGCCAGAGGTGTCGCTCTGGTCGGCGCGCAGATACCAAATGGGCGCTCCGTTGCTGTCGGGGTCAAGCAGGCCGTCGCCATCTGTGTCGAGGTTCTCTACTTTGCGGTCGTCGCCGCAGTTGCCGGCCGCGGCGACCACGACGATGCCCTGGAGTCGGGCGACCTCGATGGCCCACTCCACGGTGTCGGCGCCCACGACAAACTTGCCGATCGCGCCGAACAGGCCTTCTCGCTCGGCCACCACGGCGTAGTCGCGCTCTTTGTTCCAGCGCAGCGACAGATTAATCACGTCGGCACCGCCGGTGCGGGCCAAATCGATCGCATGCGTCAGCGTCTTGACCATGTCGTAGCAGTCCTCGTCGGCCGGGTTGGTCTTGATCACCCGGTTGCCGAAATCCATGGGGAAGTGCACCTTGACCGGCAGGATCTTCGCCTGCGGGGCCAGCCCGGCCACGTCCACCCCGTTGTTTTGCTCCGCGGCTACCAGCCCGGCCACATGGGTTCCGTGGCGGCCCTGGAGCGATCCGTCGGGCCTCGTCTGTGTCCTGCGGTGACAGCTGTGGCCGCTGGTGAGCACGTTGTCGTCAAGGTCTCGGTGAGCACCATCCACCCCGCTGTCGATCACCGCCACGACCACCTGTTGGCCCGAAGGCCACCCCTGCACTCGCCGGCGGCTGTTGTCGTAGACCCACCCTTCGGGATCCCATAGAACATCAGCGCCCATATCCTGCCAATGCCACCACTGCCCCGATTCGTAGCCGTCACCGTCGAAAGGAGGCACAGGCGCCTGCTCGGCGACCAGATCCACCGCCGGGGCGCCCACCGCAAACACCGACGGGTCGTCAGACAGCTCCTCGCGCACCTCTTCAACGCTGCGCCCCTCCAACGCCACATACTCGATAGACGCGCACCCGTCCTCGATGCGACCGACCTCCACCACACCGTCGAACGATTCCGGCGAAACCACATCAGGGCACACTGCGTCCGGGTCAAGCGTCTCCACCGCCTCAGCCAACCGGCCCAAATCCAAACCCGACGACGACAACACCACAGGGGCATCCCCGACAGTCTCCCCGCCATCGCTGACAGGCTCCACGGCATCACCGCCACCATCACCGCCACCGCACGCTGACACCACAAACGCAAACACAACCACCAGAACACAGCGCCGCACCCAACGCACTCCAGGCACCATGAACCCCCTCGTCGCCTTCCTCAGGGCCGAAAACCTAAGCCAGCCCCCTCCCGACCAGCAACCCCGCACGCCTGACAACTTCGACTCGATCAATCCCATGGCCACTCAGACGAACCCAACTCCCACCCCAGTTCCCACCCACGATCTATACCCCCCTGGTATGGCGGTAGGGCACTGGGCTTGGAAGCGAGGCTATGGCCATGCCTACACAGAGATTGCTGGGGCGTCCTGCGACGAGGAGATATTCGCCCCGGGAGAGGGCCCATACGGTGTGGCTGGTACCGAGACGTAGCTAAATGCAGCGTGGACGTGTACGTAACTGTCGGCAAAATCAAGTCCAACACCATCACTTTGCGTCAGCCACGATCCTGAGCCAAGGGGAAGCCCAAGCCAACAACCACCCGTGTTTGGCGAACGCTGGCTATCGGTTGTGAGAAATTAATGCTGGCTGATCGACCGGGTCAGCATCACCCCGCCCACCAGGGCTACCAAAGGGCCTGAACCAAAGGCGGCGTTGCCGAGTATCAATCCCAGGACGTTGGAGCCGGCTATCACCAGAATGGCAAATCCGGCCGAATGGGAAATGGCTAGGAGGGTTTGTCGCAGGCCCTCCGTCACCTTGTGTGGAACGGTTACGAGATGGACGGTGACCGCTAGGGCTATACCCGCCATGATCAGGACAGGTATTCCGAAGAGCACCTCGGAGTTCAGACCATTTAGGGGCCCATCAACCCAATCGAGCCAGAACGAGGCTGTAACCGCCAGTATCGAACCCAGTGCTGTCGGCAAGGGTTGAAATTCCATGGTGAGTTGTTCTTCCGGCTCGAAAACCATTTGAACTGCCCCTAGCACGGCAACCGAAGAGCCAACCATGCCTAGCCACGCACCAAGACCAAGGAGACTGGTGTCTACACTGATCAAAACGATGTAGATCATGGTGATGGCGAAGGCCCCTAGAGCCATGCCCAAAGTGACGGCTATCGACTTACGGCGCAGCAAGAGCGATAAGCCCACCAAGAATACGGTTAAACCAACACCGAATGTCGATGCACCAATTCCCGACACGTTGGGGAAGCCGTCTTGCCCGGTCTCCAGCCAACTGAAGAGTGTTGACAGCGCCATACCCGCCCCGCCAAAGCGGACCAGCGTGTTTCCCTTCCAGGGGATATTGGTGGCTTCCAGCATTCGTGCGCCTCCCCCTTCGCCGCCACCAGCAGTCGCGAGGTCAGGGGAACCTTCAGCCATGGGTCCTTCCGGACCCTCCGCGGCGGCACCCTCCGATACTGGTTCTTCCGAATCAGTTGCAGAGTCTTGGTCATTCATTGCTCTCACCTTCCACACAGACAACCGGCACAGGATACTTCAGCGAGATTCCCTAGGCGTCCCTTCTACATCTAGACCGCCTAGGAGGCTTGACCAGGAGTTCCGTGTTGGAGCGGTATGGACATTTCCCGGTCCGCGGCACCTGACCGCGGACCCTCAGTTCACGTTCGATACACGGCGGTTTCAATCGGTCGTTGCTTCGCCGGCTGGGAGGCTGGCGGTGACTGAGAGGAGATCGTGGTGGCAAAGCGAGGTCGAGGGGATCACGGCCGGCGGTTGAGTCCGAGGGATCGCGAGGAGCTGGAGCGGCGTATCGCGGCGGGTGAGACCCAGGAGGATGTTGCTGGGGCGATAGGTTGCGATGTGCGGAGGAGTACGCGCGGTTCGCATATCGCCTGGTGAAAGAGTCGCATTTTTTCGGTTTGGAACGGATTTGGCCCGATTCTGGAACGTTTCTTTACGAAATGATGACGAAGTGGCGGAGTGTTGTGGAGTTTCTCCTGGTCACAGCTCTTTTTGTCGTTAGGGCGACCCGCGTCAACAGGCTTTGTCGCCAGTTGTTCGGAGAACCGGTATCCGAGCAGTCCTGTGGGTTCCGATCTGCTTGACAGGCTCGCGAACCGTTGGCCGGTGACCGTCTTGTCCGCCTTGCTCGATTGCCCCTCAAACAGTCGGCGGCTGCTCGCTGTGAGCGGTGTTCTCATACTCTGCTGATCGTATCGACGGGCTGTGACAGTTTCGGCAGGGGGCGCGGGCTGGACTTTTTGAGGGTCATACGTCTGGTGCTAGCAGGCCGTTTTTCTCGACTCACCGGGGCGTTGTCGTGTCGAACGTGCCGGGGATTTTATGGAGGGGTGGGAATCAGCGGTCGCAATCGGGGAGCAGGTGGACAGGCTTGAGGCTGGTCGTCAAGGAGGCTGACAACAGGTCCGAATCGAACGGCACTCCCATGTGCTCTGAAGCTGCGTCCACTATCCGTCCGGTGCGCTGGCGGGTGGGGAGCGGATAGGCGAAAGAGTGCTCGGCCAGCTTCTCGGCATCTGGGTGCCCCCAGAGCAGCAGCAGGCAGGCTGTGTTGCAGGAGTTGTCCACAGCGGTGTCCGTACGCGCCCGTTGAACCATGCCCAGCAGCGTGATCTCAGGGGATGAATGGACGACCGGCACCGCAGAGGGGGAGGGGCAAAAGGCAGCAGGCGATGAGCGCGTGGGGCGAGGCCACCACGGCCGGTGGGACAGCGGTGTCTAGGCTCGGCTCTTATGGCTGTCGAGGCTGGCTGCTAGTTCAACGGCTTCGTCGAATGGGGGGAAATCGCCCCAAACCAGGTGGGCGGTTTGCTCGTATCCGTCTCGCAGCGCTGCGTGGGTTTCCGAGCCTGATTTGAACATGATGCTGTTTGCGTATCCGTGGGCGGGTCGGGGGATGGTCTCGCGTGTTCCTGATGATTGCGCGGCGCGTCCGGCCAGTTGGGGGATCGCTGCCCGCGCTGCGCTGCCGTGGTCGGAATCGGCGATTGCTGCGAGGTCGTAGAGGTCGCGGCCCCTGATAATCAGCCCTCGGAGGTCGCCTGTCTCCGCCCGTCGGTGCAAGGCGTCGAGCTTGTTGGCCGCGGTGTAGGCGGGGGTGACGCACAGCATCTCGAACCGGCCAAGCTCGGGGTACTCCTTTAGTTGCTCGGGCGCGGCGAAGCGGCCCATCAAGGACGTGACCTCGCGCTGTTCGCAAAGCCCATCGCCGTAGGTTTCCACGGTGGTTTCGAGCTTGAGGAACTGCGGGGTTCCTCCCATGTCGAGGAGAGTGCGCCGGTGCCCGACGTTGCTCATCTGCCTTACTGTGACGGCTTCCTTTTCCAGTCCGATGGCCTCGACGGCCCATCTGGTCACGACGCTGAGCGGCCTCTTGAACGCGCTGGTGGACGCAGAGGGGTCCACCATGAGGGCGAGCATGTCCAAGTCCTCCGAGTAGCGCCGGGTGATGTCCCATGCCGACACCAGAGATGTCCCACCGGCGAACGCGGTCTTGGCCAGCGGAGTCGCCCGCCGCCCTTGCCCTTTGGCGATCTCGCCCTCAGGGCCACCAGCGGATGCGATCCCGTGCAGACAGAAAGTGAGCCAATAGTCCCTCACCAAGTTCATGCCGTCGACCCCGGTGGCCGCCACTGCCTTGTCCAGCAAGTCAGCGAACTCCCTCGGGTGCCCTGCCATGCCGGGTGCTCCGCTCTCGACTCCCGGCAGAGCGTCTGCCCTGCCGAGGAAGTCGGCGTCGGCAGAGAACCCCAACAGCTCGCCGGGTTCGATGTCCGCGGCGGAAAGCGGCGCTGTCGCGGCTGAGGGCTGCCGCCGATGCTCCCTGAAGGGGCAGCTCTCGGCCTTGTTGCGGCACGGCTTACCGTCGGCTGTGTCCGTCGAACCGCACAGCCTGTCGCTCACTGGGCCGGAACCTCCTGTGGCAGTGCGCCTGCGATCACCTCGATCCGATGGCGGGCTTCCACGCTCGCCCCCATTTCCGTCTCAGATGCCCACAGCAGCATCGAGGGTCTGAGAGCGCTCACGCCAGCACCGGCAGCCGACGCATTCTCCCTGAGCGCTTCCAGGCACTCAGACCACGGCTCCCCGCCGTATTGGAACCACCGAGCCGCCTCCAGAATTGTGACTTCGGCCCAGCTCAACGACTCGCGTCGCCTGTTGGAGTTCGAGTGGTAGACAACGGTCGGGTGTGGGGGCTGAGGGGCCTTGCCCACAACGCTCACATGGCATTTCGCGGGACTCTGAAGCGTCCAGCTCAAAGCGTTGAGCGCCGACCACCCGAACAAGCCCGCGCCGGGGCCTGCGTGCAGGAGCGCGCCGACTCGGTAGCTCGGCCGGACACCGAAGCGGGAATGCCCCTGCGGGTAGCCGCGCCAGTACAGGCCGCGGGCTACCCGCCACACGCCGTTGGCCCGGTCGCGGCAGAGCCTTGAGAGGACCGGGTGGACGACATCGGCACGACCTGGGACATCCCTGCCCCAGAACCATGTGCCCGGCACCAGCCCGGCTACCCATTCCTTCGCCGTGGCGGTCTCGGAAGTCGCCATGCGGCAACCCTACCAGGCTTGCAAGATAATCGAACCAATGGAATGGAAGTGCTCTGCATTCTTGCAACAAAGAGCGGGTGTGCGCCTACGGCACAGGGAAGCGTCCCGCATAGGACGCTTCCCGCAACTAGCTTCCCGCCAACGCCCGTATCGCCACATCCCGCCCGGCCGCATCGCCGGAGCGATGCTCCCCCGACGCACAGCCTGAGGCCCCTCGCGGGACGCGCCGACCCCCGCTCAGGCACAGGCCCTGCGGAAGAAACGGGCAGCTGGACGGCGGCAAGCGCGAAGGGGCCGCTTCCCTTTGCCGCTGCCAGCGGCACTCCCCCACCGTCGTTGCTTCCTGCGCGTTCTGCCGGACGGCGGCGCGTGCCCTCCTCAAGGGCACATCTCACCCGTTAGATGCTCGTTGACGAGAGAGGGCACCTCCGCAATGTTCTCGTTCTAGGCGGTCACGGTGAAACCAGAACCGTTCCAGAGCAGCTGAAGGCCCCTATCTTGTAGACCGCGAAGGAGTGTGCCATCTGGCCGCTCTCTTCTTTGGACTGATATGGCAAGTCGCGCCGTGACTGTGGAGGTGCAAAGCAATGGGAAGTGCGCTGCGACCGGGAAAGCTGACGGTGGAATTCGTCGAGGAAGTCGAGCGTCCCGGTCGGTATAGCGATGGGCGCGGCGCGAACGGCTTGAGCCTTTTGGTCAGGGAGACAACGGACGGGAGGATTGCCAAGACCTGGAGCCAGCGGGTCACCATCGACCGACAACGGACCAACTTGGGCCTCGGACCCTACCCGGTCGTCACACTGGCCGAGGCCAGGGACGCGGCCCTTGAGAACCGCCGGGCCGTGCATCGCGGATACGACCCCCGACAAAGAAAGTCGCCAGCCCGGACACCAACACGGCGAGCTTGGGGCCAGCGCCAGCGGTAGTCCCAACGGCGTGTGCGCGAAATGGTGAACTCCCTGCTTGAGGGTTTACGGAGATCGTGTTTTGGAACGCGTTTTGCCGGATTTTGGCGTGTTTTGTCTATTGTCCCAGTTCAGGGGGCTAGTGGGAGCCTTGGATTTGCAGGCGAACAGCGTCGCCGATCCTTTGCCATGTTCGACCCCCGTAAGCACTCCGGTGCTTTTGCCGCGGTCGGTGTGCTGGCAGGACTGAAGCGCCCGGCATGACCTGGCGTAGTGTTGCTGTCGTGGCGGGGGCGGCATCGTTGGAACCAGTGCGCGATCTTCACTGCGGGCGCAGCAGCCATGACCGCATCGGATTCACAGTGAGGGATCAGTCATGGGATGTCGAGTGGGGCAGCCACGAGGTGTTCGGCACTCCGGCTTTCTGGGCCAACCGAACCGCTGCGGAGCGTTACGAGGAGCGCCTCGCAGAGAGGGCATTGGCCGCTGACATCGAATCGGTGGTCGTGTTCTGTTTGCTCGGGGGTTCCGGGATACGGGCCGAGTCAGCGCAAGCAGCCCGCCAAGTCGTGCTCGACCTCCTCGCCGAGAACCATGACGCGACAGCAGGGGAAATCGAAGAGCGGCTGCGGGAGCCTCTGCCCGGCGGTCTGGGGAGCTACAGGTTCCCGGTGCAGCGGTCGGAGTACATCGCCGCGTCGTTGGCCCGGCTACGGTCAGAACCCCCTCCCGAGGACCCTCTCGAACTGAATGCCTACTTGAAGGGGCTGCGCGGGGTCGGCCCTCTGAAGGCAGCCCACGTCGTCCGCAACCTGACAGGCAGCGCCGAAGTGGCGATAGTCAGCGCGTTGCTGGTCCGAGTCTTGACCTGGGCTGGCATATTCAGACCGGGGTGGAGCGCCCAACGCCACTACACCAGGTGCGAAGACGCTTTCCTCCAATACGCAGAACACGGCAACGTGCAGCCCGGAGCGCTCGACCTGTGCATCTGGGAGAAAGCCCGCAACGTCGAACCCTCATACTTCAGCCTGGGGAAGCCCAAGTGACGACTGGCGCGAACTGATGGTCGCGGTGCCAAGCCCAAACAGCCAGACTGCTGCGATCCCAACAGCTGCCCGTGCCTCCGCTCGCTGTGGTGCCCCCGTTATGGGCATATGGTCCTTTGTTCCGATTCAGGTGTCGGGTGGCCGTGTGGCACATGCCACTCCTGCTAGCTGCCGGACTCCGCGCCATCCAGGTTGAATTCTGTCATTCCGGTACAGCTGTAGAGGCATCGGTCGCAAGAAGCAGGGCTTCCATAGCCTCCTGTGAGTATTGCCTGTTCGAGATCGGCTTGGGGGACTGGCAGGCTTGTTATACGGGCATCTGGCTGGCTTGGCCTGTCCACCATGGACACTTCAAAGAGGTCAGCTTTCTTGACGATTCTTATGCACACTTCGCCGTCGTATGCCTGGCCGGAGATGTGGTCGCAGTCCTCGGGGTCCTCGTGGCAGACCGAACACTCCGATTCTCTGACTATGCAGCCGACGCTAAACCCCACCCTTAGGTGTGCCAAGGCCACCGGGCACTCCTGTAGGTAGCCTTTGTCGGGGTAGAAGGCATAGTTGCAACCGAAAGTTGTCCTCACCTGGTGTCCAGCATCGTCGAGAACCTTGTGTGCCTCGTCGAAGTGTGCGGTGTCTTCGAGCCAATCGAGGGCAGACCGGAGCACGACCAAGCCTTCACGGGCCTTCGCCTCAGGCACCCCCGGCAGCGATACGCCATCGTTCAGTTGAATGGCCCTGGCGACAGCCTGAGACCCCTCTTCTAGCTTTCTCAGTCCTTCTTTTACCCAGGAGTCCTCACCAGCTCCGTCAGTGGCCATCAGCGTCTCCGTCTTGGCCTGCCCCTGTCCAGTCCCACTTTTCGATGACTTCCAGAACATTGTCGCCGTCTCCGTGAGCTTCTAGGACACTCACAGTGCCGTCGGGCTGCCTCTTGCCGAGCCTCACATGCAGCCGACCGTCACTGGGCTTGATGTTGCGGAAGAGAAAGTCCTTGACGAGGCTCGCGATCACGTCAACCCCTACATCTCGCGCAACTTCGGCTGCGAATATAAGGACGGGCATCCAACAGTCGCGTGAGCGCAGCGAGATTCTGCTCTGCTCTTCCCTATTGACGGTGTACTCGACAGTGTGACCCCGCTGCTGAAGGAACTTCACAACATCCGTCGTCATCGACGGATAAGGATTTCTAGTCCATTCGTTGTCCGACGGCGCTCCCCTTCCAGGGATACCTGGGGGGATGATGACATCCGCATCGGGCCAAGTGGGGTCCCAATCAAGTGACTCTTCAGTTACTTCCAACTCCGTAAGTGCCATGCGACGAAACCTAGTCAGCCTTGCCAAAAAGAACGATCTGTTGGCTGCTCATTGGCGTGCGTGCGATTTGAAGAGTCCCTGGTCACAGGCCGCACACCACCCAGCACCCTCGTATGCTCAACCAAACTCGTGAACCGATCTGACCCCAACTTCGAGGTCTCCCCTGACGATAATTCGAGGCTGGCGGACTGCACCGACTGGCTCGGACCATTTGACCTCAAGTCCGTCGGCCTTCGTCCATGACTTCGAGCACGTCGGCAAGGACCCGTGCCTGGTGCAGCTTGAGTGTGACGCTGAACCAGCTGCCCGTTTCCCGGTCTGGAAAGTCGAGGTTGACCCAACGATCCGACGGGAAGATCGTGATGTCCGGCATGCCTTCTTCTGCCGGTTTGTGTTTCGGTGACGACGCGTAGATCACCCGGTTTGAGCCGTTGTCGAGGCGGTGTCTGATTGCCTCTGCGACCTGCGTGTTCGTGATCGTCAGTTCGCGTCGGATGCAATTGGAAAAAGCGCATGTTGCGAGCACACGTTTTCCCTGGTTTAGGCACATCTCAGTGGAGAACCAGGGGTGAAGCGTCTCCTCACCCAAGATGACCGCTCCTCGGGGCCTCAGTTCAAGGGTACCGTAGCGTCTGTCGTGGGGGCCGTTGGGCTTGTATTGCACTCGCATGGAGGTGCCCTTTGCCAGCTTGCGCCGAGTCTTGGCGTGCCAGTGCTGCCAGTACCGCTCCAAGGAGAAACCGCCGACCAATCCGATAGGAACCGAGAATTCATCCGGGGTTCCGGTCATTAGGCCGATGATAACTGCCAAGGTGATGACCAAGACGCTCAAGAAGCCCGTCTGGAGCTTCAGCGCGTAGGCGCGGCACTGCAAGTCGAGGAGTTCCCGCCACAGCTGCACGAAAGGCTTGGCGAGCGGCCAGAGTGCTTTGTGCCACAGTGCGTCCTCTTGCTGCCACGACCTCAGGTTGTCTGAGATGTCGGTTCCGGTCAGGTAGAAGAACCAAGGCCCGACAGGCACCGCGGGATTGGTGACCCGGCTGACCTCCCGCTTGGGTGACAGCAGCAACCGCTTCTCCACTCCCTCGCAGTCGGCCAGCGTCACCGCGCTGCGCCGGTTCGGCGACAGCAAATTTCCCCGGCGTTCGTTGCGGACGACCCGATAGTGGGGAGACGGGTATGTGTAGTGAAGAAGGTCGCCTTCGCGCAGCGACCCAACTTCAGTCTTCTCGGTTGTGATCGTCAGTGTCGGCTCGGTGCCAATAGACATTCGGCTGCTCCTCGGGCAGGGCTGTTCGGCTCGCGAACAGCCAGGTTTAGGGTTCGGTTCGTTGTCGTGGGGCGGGATGTGCCCATCACCGACGGATCGTACCGACGGTCGGTGACAGTTCTTCTTCGTTACGAAGTTCCGAAATCACCCGTCTGTCTGGCGGGCTACTTTGAGGGCCGTGCGCCTTTTGCTCGCTGTGCTGTTGGCCGTCGCAGTTGGCTGCGGCAACGGTGCCGACACAGCCCAGCAGCCCGATCCCACCCATTCACCAACCCCGGCACACACCGTCTCGGCAACGCCAAGCCCTGTAGCGGCCGCCTGTGGCTGCCCTGGTGCGATATCAGCCACGGTGAGGCCCTGAGCGCCCAGGACACAGGGCCGCTGAGGCGCTGGAGGCCGCCTGTGGCTGCCCTGGTGCGATATCAGGGCCGCTGAGGCGCTAAAGGGCCGCTGGCTGTTCGTCGGTTTTGGCGGGCTGCTGGCTGCGGGCCAAAAGCCTCAACTCGATGAGGTTGCGCCCCACCGTTGCCACCAAAAGAGCAGCTGCCGGAGGGTAAAACACCTGATAGGGGGGGACGGTGACAAGAGCCACAACCCCCCCGGCGGCGATCCCGGCGGCGATCCCGGCGGCCCACAGCTTCCAGCTCGGCCACGGGGCCGCCGCCTTTGGGGGTTTGGTCCGTATGGAAGTAAGCGCCATAAGGCCAAGCTAGCGGATCGGCGGCGGCTCAACACCGGCGCGGCGACGGCTCAAGACGCTTACTCCCGAGGCCGCCGCGGCGCGCTGGCCCAACTCTACCCGCCGCGCTTGACGCCAGCACTTTCCCAGGCTGCTCCAGCGCCATAGATTCCCGCCCACGAATCGAAGCCCGTAGGGTTTCCCTGCGGCCAAATTTGCAGAGAGTCGGGTGCTTGCCCTGCCCCCTTGCCTATCCCCTCCGATATGGGTTGGTGCGGGGAGAAGGTCCGGTCATGGCCCCCTTCGGATTTGGCCGCGGGCTTCGATTCGTGGAATCCCGACACCATTGA
Organism: Candidatus Poriferisocius sp.; assembly: GCF_965208355.1. GTDB lineage: Bacteria > Actinomycetota > Acidimicrobiia > Acidimicrobiales > Bin134 > Poriferisocius. Next base: position 215,350 of record NZ_CBDBOM010000002.1, on the reverse strand, counting down.
AGACTCGCTCAGGATCGCCGAAGTAGCTGAGAAATGGGTGTCTCCAATAGGACAGCTCCTCTCTCTGCTCGTGCTCAGCCATTGCGGCATAACCAGCGTCAAGGCGCGAATTGCCGACAAAGATGAAGTCGGGCCTGAAAAATACGTCATGCTGCGGTTCCCGCAAGCCACTGTCCGCACAGTTGACGAAGACCCAGAACTAAGCCCTCTGGGCTGCCATCTGGACATGCTCGCCACCCGCACCGTTCTCAAAGAGAAGGGAGTGGACCTGAACACCCTGCTGAGCGCCTTCATCGACCTCAGGGAAAGTTCCAAACTAAGCGATGCGTTGTCCCATTTTCTCGACTCACAAGCGAGGGCAGAACGCGGCGATGTGGACGAAGCACTGAGGTGCCTCTTCAACGCATTCGAGAACTTGCACTCCGCTTGCTTTGAGGGCACGGTCGAAGACAGCGAAGAACTGAAGACCGTGCTACAGGAACTCATCTCGAATGCGCCACTTGAGCATCGTGGCGAAGTGTCGCAGCGCCTCGACAGAAAAAGGCCGAAGCCCATCAAACACATGTTGCAGGACCTCGTGGATATCTGCGGTGAGACAGCCTCCAGAGTGCTCACCCCACGCCCAGGACTGGTTGAACGGGCCGGAGCTGCAAGAAACGAAATCGCTCACAGCAACCCAATGTCGGCCAGCAGATGGCAGCGGCACCTTGTCCTCATGGACCTGCAATGGCTCATGCGCCACGCATTTCTACAACAACTCGGCATCCTGCCGTCAGATTGCGACGACATATTCCGACAGGTAGGCCGTCCCTTCAGCCAATACGTCGGACACCAATAGGTCTGGGCTACCCCTTTGGACCCGCACCTCGGCGGTCACCACACAGCATCGACAAGAGTCAGGCCGAACGCGGCGAGCACCATGCGGGCCTCTTCGCTGTCCCAGAAGACCGTGCTGGGGTGCTCAACGCACCCCAGCTCCAGATAAGGCCGCCCTCCGAGCTGCGGCCGCTTCGGCTCCATCAAGTGCAGGCCAAGCCACTTCCCGCAAGACGACGGGTTATCAGCAGGGAGGGCGCTTGCACTCTCGGTCCAGAGTGAGGGACACCGGGGCCAGCCCATCGCCTCTTTCTCTGTATCGCTCGGCTCTAGCTCCAACAGGCGGGCATAGGCCACTCTGTGTTCCCGCCATCGGGGCGGGCCGGACGTGAAGTGATCCCACTCGCGCGGGGAGGTGCGGCCCATCAGGGCTTCGTCCGTTCCATCAGGCTCCGAATTCTTCAGAGGCCAGCGGTTTCTGCCAGAGCGGCGCTGCCTTTTCGGCCAGCGCGGCGGACAGCCAGCGTATCGGCCGGTTCGCGTACACGAAGAATGCCGACAGGCCAACAAGCGAGCCGAAAGTCTCCAAGAAGCCGAACACCTCGTCCTTCGTGAGCGCAACGGTGGCCACAAAGATCACCACCAGCCAAGCGGCGATCTGCAACAAGAAAGCCATGCGCCCTGTTTGGTCCTTCTTGCGGCCCTGCCATCTGACGAACAGATAGAGGGCCATGACCGGCAATCCGACGAAGCCCATGCCGTCGGCGAAATTAGCGAGGAAGCCGCCCTCGTCGTTCCGCGACGCTGCCGCCGCAATTATGGATGCGGACACCGCCACGACCGTAAGTGCTTCAAACGCCTCCCGCTTCCAGTTGAACCCGCCGCCAGTCGTTGTCGGATCACGCGGCACGGCATCTCCACCGGAGGCTGCGACTACCAATAACGCATCTTCAACGGCAACCTCGAATGCCGGTTCTTGCGGAGACTCCCTTGGCCGCGAGCGGCGAAAAACAGCTCTGGCAGCCAAAGCAGTCCCGACCACCAGGGCCGCTTGGAATGCCGCCTTGGAGAAACCCGATCCAGTCCGAATACCAGTCATGCCGGTCAGCCTAAACACGAGGTGTGACAGCTTTGTCCGACCAGTCGAGCCGCTGACTTTGCCAGCCGAAGAGGAGAACTGGCTAGCCGCGCAACAGCCGCGGTCGGAGACCACTGTTCTCAGGGCATCGGCACCCTAGAGCGGATACCAGAACTCGCCGCGACTCTGAGGCCACCAGGGGGGCACGGCCAGCCAGAAGCCTTCCGGGTAGGTGAAGTCCTTGATGAAGCCCCCCAGGTGGCGTGTGCCAGTCCCGGAGGGCAGTTGCTCGCCGACGAGCATCCGGTACTGGGTTATCAGCGAGCCGCTGATCCGCAAGACCGGCTCAGAGCACGGCATGTAGTCCACCGCCGTAGTGAACTCCTCGGCCTCCCCGGAAGTGGCCGGATACGACCGGAGTGGCGAGGGCAGCGCGCAGTTGCCCACCGGCGTGTCGTGGTCGGCCGCATACAACCCGCCGAACGGGGCGAAGACGGCCACATTCCTCATTTCCAACCGGAGCGCCGCCGGGAGGTCGGCGAGCGCCGTTTGGAGGGCGGAATAGGCAGCGGTGCCCGCGAGCGCGTGGTCGTTCTCTGGGGGAGCGCCGACCAGAGTCGGAATGACCGACTCGGACGCTGGGCGACGGACTGCTGGCGGCGGGTCCGAGCACTCCGACCACAACGGCCAGTCGGCGGGCATAGGACTGGGGGCCGGGTTGGGCAGCGGCTCCGGGCAAGGCGTGTAGAGCGGCACATGGCCGACCGCTGCGGGGCCGACGACTTCGACATCGCAGGCCGTGACGAGCGCCACGACAGGCGGGTTCGCAGTGGTGTGCCTGTCGGCGAAGCCGGTGGCGTTTAGAGCGGTGACTTCCGCATCAGTCAGCGCCCTCCGCTGGTCGTGGCGGATCGCATATGTGTTGGTGATATCGGTTATCGCGTCCACGCGGAGGTAGTAGGTGCCAGCCAGCAGGTGGATAGGCCCCGAGCCGAGCCATTCGTCCACGCCGGGGCCTCCAGTGTCGCTGGACGCAACGACCGCGCCGTTCTCATCGAGCAGGAACAGGTCGGCATCATCGGTGGTGCCGCTCAATCGAAGAAGGGCGAACCTCGTTCTCCAAGGCTGGCTGAGTTCGAGCTTGAAGTAGGCCGACTCCCCTGCGGCCAGCGCCACGCCGCCAACAGGGTGAACCAAGGTCGAAGCTCCAAGGCTGCGACTCTCAACGCTGAGCGCCCCAGCGCTCCCTACGTCCGGTAGGCCGGTGCCCATCACGGGCGAAGAGGCCAGATCGACGACAATGCCAGCCGGAGAGGCGACAGTGACCGAGGCCCCCGCTCGGTTCAAGCCCCACACCGTGATCTTCTGGTCGGCATAGTAGACGTCGCCGTCGGCGGCAGCGCTGAGATCGACGACAGCTCCGTCCCATTTCCCACCCGCCCTCTCGCTCACCCGCTCGGCCCCCTCCAACCACGCAGGCGCGACACCCGCCGTGGCCGGGCACCGGCTCCCGTTCACCGTGGTCGTCCTCAGGCCCAGCACCCGGTCGATGTCGATGCCAGCTTCCCATGCTGTCTGGACCGTCGGGTCCGCCGGAGGGCACAACTGCCGGAAATCGAGGTTCGAGGTGGAGCGCCGCAGTTCGACAGTGCCCCCGAAATCCGGCAGGCCGCAGATGTCAAGAGTGGCAGGCGTGGCTGGCGTGTCGGGAGGCGAGAAATGTATGTGGTCGAGCACGTCATCATCGGCGAAAACGAGGCTCTGGGTGCCCGCCCCGGCCCCCGGAGTGGCCTGCTGGCTTGAGAAGTGGGCTTGGAAATAGAGCAGCCGCCTTCGGCGGTAGGTGCGCTCCGACTCGCCCGCCAGAGCGCAGCCCCCAGAGGCGGCTGGCGGTCTGGTCGCCGAGCAGTCCACGCGTGTCTGGACTGTCACCTCCGCCAACTCCAAGGGCAGACCCTCCCGGCGCTGGAAGCCGGGGTCGGTGCTCGAAGTTGCGCCCGGCCTCGCCACTTCGGCGACCCGCCAGCAGTCCAACGTCGCCGGTTCCGGCGGCAGATCGCACGGCCCGCCGCCGATACGCTGCCAATCGCCGTAATCGACCAGCAGTTACTCAGGGTCGCGCAGAGAGCGCAGTCGATGGTCGACCTCCGGCCACGCGTAGTCCTTCAGCGATTGCTCTTCAGCGGCCCGCCTGTCCTGGACATCGCGCATCCAGCGGGTGGCCGAAGCCTTCACGACGGCCATAGAGGCGATCATCACGAGGAGAATCGAGATGGCAGCCGTGGGCATCAGATAGCCGCGGTCCCCGCTGTCGCGTTTCACGCGTCACCGCCGGGCGATAAGATGCAATCGCAGAAGAGCATGAGACAAGGCTCGCGTGTCGATTTGCCCGTGCAGCCGAGTCCCCACCCAGCCCCGGAATCGCTCCTTTCCGACGGGCCTACCGCCTCCCCGCGGCGGACCGCATAGCCGGTTCCCTCCGGCGGGTCGCATTCGTGTGAGCAAACAGTTCTACCTCTGGTATTTGGGGCGCGGCCGCCAGGTTGGGGCCTCCCTCGCTGGCTAGTCGGCTGGAGCCTGCTCCTGTGAGGTGAGATTGATGCCGAGACTCGCGTCAAACACGATTTCGACGGTCGATGTTGCGGTGCCGTCCGGGGAAGTGGCGGTGATGGTGACGGTGGTGTCAGTGCCCCTTCCGCCCGTGAGGCCAGTTCTAGCTGTTGCGGAGGGGTTCACTGCGGCGCAGGAAATTGTCAGCTGTCCCGTCTTGTCCTCTAGCAACGAGGTCCCATCAAAATTGCTGTTGTCGACGAGCACAAACTTTTCCTTGTCGGGTTCTGGGATGTTGACCTTCAGGGTTGCTTTGCCGGACTCTTTGGTTAGTCGGTACGTCCCGTCCAGCCCTCCGAGATCGTAGAGCGTGAACTTGCTGCCCGGACCGCATCTAGCGTCACTCTGGCGATCCGGGCGTCATTGGCAGTCGTGGGTTCGTCCGCAATGGCCCTTTCGATGTGTTCGTAGTCCACATCTTCAACGGATTGCACCGCTCGGCGGGCCTTTGTGGTGTTGTTTTGGTGAACGCCAGCGAGGCGAAGATCAGCCCTCAGCTGCGCGGTGAAAGTTCCCCTTGGGTGGTCTGAATTCTGCTGCGTCGTCGGCCACTCGGGGAAGCACAGCATGATTCTAGGAGAAGGCCGACATCCTTCGAACTGCGGCAACGACGCATCTCTGGACGATGCCCCACGACCGTTGCTCTCCCCCACCAGCATTCGCATATCCCCAGACACGACCAGATCGAGCGTGTCGGCTGCCAACGCCCCTGCCCCACAGCAACGAGGTAAAGTCCACCCATGCCCGTACAGCTCTACCGTGAATTCAGCCGTGCCGAGTGGCGACGCCTCCGCCAAAAACACGGCTTCTGGAAGTCACTCGCCATCCAGTCGGGCAGAGTGGTCGAACTCGCCGCCGAATGCATGCCCATAAGCATCTTCAAATGATTTGTCAACACCGCCTAGGGCGTGTTGACAAACTGGGTCAACGGTTGTCGAGGAGGTTGCGGAGAGCGATGTCGAACACGGCGTCTTTGATGGCTGCACTGCGGGCTATGCGTGTCATGTAGTCGCGTTGGGTTTGGGCGGCGGTTTTGGGTTGCAGGTAGGGGGTGATGTCTGGTGGGGGAACGGTTTGCGGGCGCGCGCCACTACCGCTAGATTGGGTCATGGTACTGATCCTTTCTAGGTCATGGTGAATAGCCCCCTTCGGGGGGCTTTCGCTATTTGGTTTTCAGACGTTCAGCATAGTGGGGATCAGCGTCGTTCATTCAAAAGATGGTCCACCATTCCCTGTGCCCACGTATCGCTATCTTTGAGCCACGACCTAATAGTGTCATCGGTGTGTCGATAGCGGGCATCTCTGATAGCCCGTCTCAAATCGTAGAGTGCTGAGCGTCCTTGGCGATTCATTGGCAATGGCCCGTCCCATGTCTTGGCCATACCATGCACAGTGGAGAGCTCACGGACCTTATTGAGCGCCTGAAAAATTGCCGCACGACTGCGCAGGTCTGAGGCATGGGCCTCTTGTATGCGTTTCAAGTCTTCGACTTGGCTGCGCTGTTCCCGTTGCTCGCTCGTCATGCTTCTGTCGCTGCGGCGTGCTGCAACCCAGTCTTCGATTCCCCCTTTGATCGGCTTGACAATAAAAAACCAGAGGACCACGCCAGCCAACAAGATGCTCGCAGATAGACCAATAATCACTTCGGCCATCAGGTGGTCCCCTTCGGGTAGGAGTCGTGGGTTTGTTCGGAACACCGCGCATCCACGCCGAAGGGGACTGTGGCACGGCTCCTAATGGGTGGATGCAGCCCTACCTAGGGCGGTGTTCCGAACAGTGGGGACCGTAGCAGACCTGCGGGGAGGGGTTTCCGCTGCTTGACTTTCAGCCCATCCCGCGCGCCTACTGTTAAACGTGAAAAACACCCCGTCAGGGGTGCTTTTCACTCAAATCGGTTCGGACTTCGACTGCAATCGAAGTCCCCTTTCAGAAAGGGGCATTGCCATGTCCAGTTTTGCAGACGCGCATGACCCGTGCTGTTGGATCGCCGAGCAGAATTCGGGAGCGGTCGGTTGCCTCTTCAGCCAGGGACTGCTGTTGCCAGAGCTAGTGCGGCAACGCAGAGCTGCCAGTGCTCCCCAAGCCAGGCCCTTATAACGAAATCACCGGCTTGTGGTTGCAGGTGAAGGCGGGCACGACTGCGACGAAATACATGGCTGCACTACTTCTTAAACGTCTCGCAGTTCTTGTCTATCCCAGCCGCGGGCGACCAGGGCCCGCCGCCCCAGGCGTTGGCGGCGCGCACCCGGATGCCGTTGCCCGACAGAACGACCCAACCTGACACCTCCCGGGTGGCTTTGCCGCCGCCGGGGTCGAGCACCCAGGGGCCGCTCCACGCCGTGCTGGGGTCGCTTTGGACTTCGAGAGATGACGGCCGATTGAGCGGACAGCTTTCGGAGGCTTCTCCAATCGTCATTGGCCCATTGGAGGCCGAAGTCTTTGGCTCGCCTAGTAACGCACTCGCCAACAGTGACCGCCAAGCATTCCTGGGTAAGGAGTTGACACTGTGAACGAGGGGCTGTTCACGAACCGCGAGATCGCCTCCCTCTTCTGGTTGGGGGTGATGTTGGCGGGCCTGTTGCTGACCAGACGAACGCGGAGCAACACATTCGGCTTGATCGGCACTGCCATATCGCTGTTCCGCTTCTGGTTCGTCTGGGCGTTCGTGGGATTGATACTGGGGATTCTGGTTCCCGCGTCCATGCTGGGCCTTTGGGAGCCGGGCCTTTGGAAAACGACTGTCCTCTGGCTTCTGCTGGCAGGCTTCGGCCTGTTCTCGAAATTCACCGACGCCATCGAGGAGGAAGGGTTCTTCAAACGGGCGACCCTGCGCTCGGTCGGAGTTTTGGCGGCGGTTGAGTTCGTCGCGAACTTTGCATCGTTCTCCTTGTGGATCGAGGTTCCTGTTCAGCCCATGTTGTTCATCAGCATCCTCTTGTCTGAATGGCCTTCCAAGAATCACCAACAGGCCCAAGCCGCCAAACTGGCAAGTGGATTCCTCGCCACATACGGGCTAGCTGCTTTGGGCTGGGCAGCCTGGCAGCTTGTCAACGGCTGGACAGTCATCGACCAGCGCGCCTTGGCGCGGGAGTTCCTGCTTCCCGTGTGGCTGACCGCCGTAGCGCTGATCTATGTGTACCTGCTAGCGGCCTATTCGACCTATCAAAGCACGTTCAAACAGATGCGCTCCGCTGCCAACGGGCGACCCGTCTGTTCGCGCTTCCTTGCAGTGGTGCTGCGGACAGGGGGACACCTCAATCGCCTGCGAATTCTGGACAAGGCGGGAGGCCAACGCTTTGCCCGCACCAGCGAATTCAAAGACGCGTGGAACGAAGTCGGCCAGATCATCGTCGACGACCGCGAGCGCATCGCCGCCGAGGAAGCCGCCGAACGCCGCCTCATAGAGAACGCCGGTGTCACCGGGGTCGATTCAGACCGCAAGCAGCTCGACCAAAGAGAGCACGCAGAAACAAAGAAGGCCCTGCAATGGCTGGCGGATCGACAGGTGGGCGAATATCGACGGACGGGCAGATACCTAGAACGCGTCCAAGTGCTCGCCGACAATCTGTCCGAGCAGTTCGGCCTTCCCGTCCCGACCGGCATCCGAGTCCACATCAGCAGCAACGGCCAGCGCTGGTACGCCGAGCGCCAGACCATCGCAGGCCACTGGTTCGCCATCGGAGCCGCCGGGCCGCCGTCAGACATCTGGTTCTACGACGGCCCCCAGCCGCCCAGCGGCTACCCGGACAACTCCGAATGGGATCAGTGGCTCGGCGACAACCACGCAGTCAACTGGGGCTGACCAGTCGTAGAGGAACCACTGGACCCTTGCGCCGGGTTGCTCCGAGGGGCTGGTCTTTGTGCAAGCGGGGTGAGCATGAAGCTGTACTCTCCCATGCGTGCAACGGAGGTTGAGGTACCGCTCTTGGGGGGCGATGGCCGCTGTTGTCGCCCTTGCCGGGACGCTGGTCTCCCCTGTCGCTTCAGCTCAAACCGTTGCTGAGGTCGAGTCGAGGGACAGTCTGATCGCGAGCCAGGAGGCGTTGTTGAATGTGTACCGCTGCCTGTTCGACGTGGACACCGGGGTCGTCCCCGGAGGCTGCGCTGACGGCAAGCCGACGCTGCCGCCCGCGGCTGCCCAGCCGTTCGATGGGGTTCCCGCCGAGGAGGAGTTGGCGCGTCGCGATGTGCTCGTGGCGAGACAGGAGGCCCTGCTCAATGTCTACCGATGCCTGTTCGACATAGACACCGAGATCGTTCCCGGCGGCTGTTTGGACGGTGCGCCTGCGGTCCCGTTCGTCCCCCCTGCTGCGGACGCGCTGTTCTATTCGGGTTTGGTGGATGGCCCTGGGGCGTGCGGCGAGCTGGAGGGCCTTGAGATGTATCCGTCGGACCAGGACGGCGACGGGGTGGCGGAGAGCTGCGTATTGTCTGACGGGGCTGTCGCGGTCGTGCCTGTGCAACCAACGTTCACTGAGTTGGTTTCGCACACTGGCCAGCGGCTCCGCTTCGACAATTTTACCTGCGGCCTGCAAACCGATGGTGCCATCACCTGTTGGGGCACCAGCAGCTACGGGGTGGACAGCCCCCCAGAAGGCCGGTTCACGGCCTTGCACGTCAGCCACAACATCGGGTGTGGAATCACGCCAGATCAGACCATTGCCTGCTGGGGACACGACAAGCCCTCCACCAGCAGCAACCCCAGCCAGTGGCATCAGAGTTACAACTGGACTGTTGCCGACATGGAAGGCCAGTACACCGAAGTCGTCGTCTCCGGCCTTCGACTAGGCCGCCTTGCGTTGGGCTGGGCCTATGCGTGCGCGATCCGCGCCGACGACCTCGGCATCTCGTGTTGGGGGTATGGGGGGTCACCGGACAACGACCCGCCCGAAGGCCAGTTCACCGCGATCACAAAGAGCATCGGCCTCTCAAGGTGCGCGATCAGAATCGACCAGGCCATCGCCTGCTGGGGATCGGATGCCTCTGGTGCGACCGATTCGCCGCCCGGAGCGTTCACCGCAGTCCAGACCAATGGCTTGTTCTCCTGCGGAATCAGGACCGACCAGACCCTCGCCTGCTGGGGCAACAAGAACGGCGAGGACATTGGGCAGACCACACCCCCCGAGGGCGAGTTCACCGCCATTGGGCTGATGGTCTCAACTGCCTGCGGGATCAGAGCCGACCAGGCCATCGCCTGCTGGGGTTCCAACAATTTCGGGCAGACGGACATGCCCGAAGGCCGATTCATCGCCATCGACGCCGGAAGTGGACACGCTTGCGCGATAAGGACCGACCAGACCCTTGCCTGTTGGGGGAGCAATCGGTCCGGCAAGGCCGACCCCCCTGAGGGCCGGTTCACCTCGGTTGTCGCCGATGAATACTATTCGTGCGGGATCAGAGTTGACGGCACTGCTGTTTGCTGGGGCGGAAACCAGTGGGGACGCAGCGCGCCCAACCCGCCGGTGATGTGGCAGCGCCAGCCGACATCCATACCGGACTCAAGGCTGATGCTGGTAGCAGAGATCGTCGCCGAAGCGCCGTTTTATGAGGCGTTCGCCCAGCCATACGCTCCGAGCAGAGGCGACGTGCAGGCAGAATTGCGCTCGTGTATGGACTTGGGGGACTCGGCGCAGATCGACCCTGGCGGCGCGTCCCTGGCTCTGTGCTCGACGGCGTACCGGGCAGCGACATGGGCAATAGATTTCGCCCTCGTCGATGATCCTGCATGTGCCCATGAGCAGTTCAGAGCGCTTTTGACCCAGCCCTACGACCCGTCCCGCCTCGTCGGATGGGCCGACGTGTGCAGCTCCCAGCTTGACCCCTTCCCGAATGGCACATGGGTCGAGCGATGCCGAGCGGTCATGGGGCTGGTATCGCCGCGAGCCGCAGAGATACCGGCAGACCTCATAGAAGACGAATACTGCCAACCCGTCACACAACAAGAACTCGACCGCTGGGGACGCTGCATCGAGCTGATCCACCTGCGCGCCGCCGGGTTGCGCGCCAAAACAACAGCAAAACACCCCGACAACCAGTGGCCGACCACCCTCGACATCGACCCGAAACCGCAGGACATGAGGTACTGGTGCTGAGCCGCCGCCGTAACTGTCCCTGCCCAAATTCAATTTTTCACGGTCAGCTATCACCCTGACCCCACTTAGACCCTGTTTCCCCTGTTTAACGGCTTGTCGAACCTTCGAAAACACGGCCTAAGGCTCATTCCAGGAGTCGACCCCTACCGGCTCGACTGGGAATGAGAGGGTGGGTTGCCCCAAAGCTGAAGGTTAGTGACTGGCATCCATGTGCCATCTCGTGAATCGGTGTCTATGGTGAGTCGAGCAGCCATTCAAGAATGCCCTGCAACCTGAGGGCATTGCGCCGAGCTGCTGTCCACGAGTGCTCCAATGTTTCGCCATCTAAGCCGTATTCGAATTGCCCGTGGCGAATATGGCCTTTGGGAGTGTCGAACATCTCAGAGATGCCTTCCATCAGCGGGGCCATTTTGAAGATCTCGTCATAGTCGTCTTTCGAGATCAGGTCGAGGAATCCATTGACATCCTCAAGTGCTTGCTCCTTGGTGTAGGAGGCTGGGAGCTTCAACTTGAGTCCTCCGTTTCCTGTGGATCTAAGTACCCCTTCTTGCAGAGACTGGGTGTTTGCATTGCCCAACTCAAGCACCCTCTGTCGGCAAGACCCGAATTGCCACGCAGTTTGGAGATGAAGACAAGATCATCCAACTCCCCGTCCATGGGCCAATGGCGGGGCGATGCTCCGTCAGCCAGGTTGGCCGCCGCCCTCCTGCGTGCTCTCGTGCGGGGCCAGGAATCGGCCGCCGTCGAAGTGGATCATGTGGTCGGGCTGGTCGACGATCCATTCCTCTGTCTCCCTGCTGATCTCCTTGGAGAAGCGGGCAAACATTACTGGCGTTTTGAATGCGCTGATGAAGATGCGCCCTGCGGCGGTCGCCTCCGTCATCTTCCGCAGTGTGAGGTGCCGCATCTGGTTGATCGGATTTGAAGAATGGACCGCCTCGATCAAGAACAGCCAGTTCCTCTCCTTCTCATAGGCCACCACATCGGGGAGCGTGCCGCGGTCAAGCTCGGCGATACCGAGCGACCCCAGCGCGCCGGCGTCCATATACAGGATCTTGCGGGAGATGTCGCCCAAGCATTTAGGCCTGTATGTGGCCGAGTTCTCAGGCCGTCACAACCAGCGCCCGCTCAGCACCGCCGACCAGATGGGTCGCGTGGACGCCGGGATGGACTGCAAGCGGCTGCCCTACGCAGTCCTCACCTACAAGCTCGCTTACTGCCTGATTACAAATGCACCACAGGCATCCCGGATGCCCGGTGCAGATACTCTGCCACCACTGATCGGTGGCACTCATCGGGATTCAGCTCGAAGCACATGAGAGCCGTCGGCCCCAGATCAACGATACCTAAGGCGCTATCCAGGGCATCCGTCTGCGCTTCAAGATACTGCCGGTACTCGTCCCAGTCTTCGTAGCCGCCGTTCTCTCGCACTGCTTTTAGCATCTCTGGGGGTGTCCCCAGCCGCTTGTCGTGGATATACTCAATGCCCAGCAAATTGCAACTCTCAGCGAAGACGGTCTTGGACAGCCCCGGCTTTCTGCTCAGGGGTCTGAGCCTGACATCCAACAGACAGACCACACCAGACCGGGCCAACTGGTCCATCACCTCTTCGGAGCGCCGCGACTCGTACCCGATGGTGAAGATCGAAAGCTTGCTCACCGGAGTACGCCAAAGTCGGTCGGCAGCGCTCCAACGGGGAGAGAGAATGACACTTGCGCCCGAGCCCCACCTTCCAATGTCGGTTCGACCAGAGCCGCCCGCTGATCCTGAGTAGTCGTCCATATCGGTGTGTTCTCAGTGCCCGCCACGCAGATGTCGGCAAGGTGCACTTCGGTTTCCGGGTCCGGCGAGTTCTCCTTGCGCGGCTTCGCGTACCCGTCTTGACTGCGGAAGATCAGGGCTGTGAACGGTGCCCGACGGGTCACCGGCATAGTGTTGAGAGGGGCAAAGCCAAGCACCCACGCAACAAGTTCCTCGCCCACACCCGACCACCTAAGCCCTATGTGGACAATGCCGTTGTGCACGTCTATCCGGTTGGCGTGCCAGTCGTCCGCTCTGGCTACTTGCTGGATCAATTCGCTGATCGATTCCACCGAGTCCGCATAGGGAAACGTAATCTGGGTGGCCTTGTGCCTGCCGGACACGGCCTCAGCCAACTTCTTGTGCAGCCCGGCATCATCAAGGGGGGCGGGCACGCAAAGCTGGTGCCAGTCACTCAAATGCACGTTCTTGGACATCTTGTGAGCGAATACGCAGGATGACTGGTCAGATCGGAACCAAGCCTGAAACGCCTCGTTGACGCTTGCAGTGTCAAACGCCCCGTCGGCAGTCACCATTTGGGGGAACTCCACCTCCAAATCCCCGCGAGTCGGAAAATGCCATACGTTGCCGTTGTTGTCTGTGTGTACAAGAGAACCTGCCATCTAGGCAAGCCAGTCACAGTGTTCATCGTTGAATCCCGGCAAATCATCGTGTTTGACGGCAAACTTGTCGCCTACCTCAAGTGCCTTCTGGGAAGTCCCTGTGGTGATGCCCGCGATGACTTTGCCATCGGCATCCTTCACTTCTTGATGAATCGATGTCTCGGGCGCTGTGTTGCTCATGGGATCCCCCTGCCTGAAATGCACCCATCACAGTAATGCACTCAGAAGACTTCAATCGTAATTTCGGTCCGAAGAGTGCTCGTCCATTCCAGTTGGCCCCTTGCGGACATCACGGTCAATTTGTGGATTGCCATGCACGCGGCCCGCTAGTGGGTTCTGCTGATCCCAAGAGGGTTCGTGTCGCCCACGGTCCTTCGGATCGGCAGCGTCGCGTTCAAGGCAAAGACACGACTCCCTGACCGAAGGGGACCATCTTGAAACGAGGATGGGAGATCACCTGGAGCGCGCTCGGCGAGCTGGTCGCACTGTTCATCATCCTCGTGGTACTTGGTGCGATCCTCGGCTGGGATGAGGAAGAAGACTGACCTGATTCCGTAGACTAAACCGGGTACCTCCCCGGCCTCCGCTGATCTGACATGGCTCCATCCCCCCAGGGACCGCCAGAGCCTGCGCATTACCCGGGGAGATTCAGTCTGGCTGGGGGCCCCCTGAGGCACGATGACGTTGTGGGCGAGCCAGTAGTGGCGCTCCTTTTCGGGCAGGTCTCGTCCGAGGTCGCCCAGCCACACCATCTCATGGTCGGGATGGTTGTTGTCCAGTCTCAGGCCCCAAAGCCCCCCGCAGGCCAGGTAGCCGTCGCGCACCTCGTATTTCGGGTCGGAGTAGTAGCGGTCTAGCACCTCTGGGGTGAAGTAGACCGGCGTTACATAGTGCTGAGCACCGGGATTGATACCAAAGTAGTTGTCCAGGGCGTCGGGGTCGCAGGTGCTCTTGATCGGGTCGCCCTCCGGGGTTTCGCCAATGTCGAACTCCCGGTAGTCCTCATCTTCCTGCCCGTCGAACGGCCATCGCCCGCATTCAGACCTGGGTGGAGGCAAAACCGTCTTCTTGCCCATCAGCAATGAGAACTTGTCACCCGTCCGCTTGTTCTCGCGAATGAGGAGGTTCAGACAATGGTCGTCGCTTCTGAAGTCAAGGTTCAGGACGGTCGAATCGCAGCTCAAGGAGTCTGCGGTCCCAGCCGTTGAATCCATATTTCTGACGAGCACGAGCTGCGCCGCCGCTTGGAACTGCCTCAACAGCTTCGTCGGTATCCGAACGATGTCGTCGCTCACCTCGCAAGCGTCCTCTTCGGTGCCGTCGTGGTGCAGATTCTTATAGAGACGGCCGCCGGAGTGCCAAAGGTTGTGGAAGAGGCTGAACTCCTGGTGGAAAACAGAGGGGACCCGGCCACGGACGACCCGGCCACGGACGACCCGGCCACGGACGACCCGGCCACGGACGACCCGGCCACGGACGACCCGGCCAGCAGCCCTTAGGGCAACTCAGGGGCACACCTTTTGTCACGCGGCAGTCTGCCCAGTAGACATTTTGCGGCGTTGCCTGCAACTGTCACTCCCACCCTTAGCATGAAGGTGAATGTCTACAACCAGCGCTCTAGGGGGGTCGCGGTGAGCGTCTTGCTCGCGAGCTGGCCGCGCGATGCCGATTGGCAACGCCAGACTCTCTTGCCGCCTCTAGGGACAGTGAGTCATGCCAGACTGTCGCCGATGTCGACGAAGGCGGCGGCAAGCCAGGGTGCCGAAGAAGGGGCACCGATCTCTCGGAATCTTGCGTTCGACCTGTGGGGGAAGTCCCACGGTCTAGAGCACCCCTATCCCCTATTGGGCCATCTACTCGATACTGCTGCTGCTTCTACGGTCATTCTCGACTGCTTGCTGCCGTCTTCCCTCAGCGATGTGGTGATTTCTCATTCTGGGGGGTCTAAGCAGGATTGGCTTCAGGCAACCAAGGTCTTGGCGGGATGGCATGACATCGGAAAGGCATCCTGCTCATTCCAGAACTTCGATCCAGCAGCCTGCCCCTCTTGGGCTGTCGGCCATCAAGACCTCGCTAACGCAGGAAGGCATGAGATTGTTGGCGCTCACCTCACTTGGGACAGGATCGGCAACCACCGACATCGGTACAGGCTGGCCCAACTGGTCAGTGGCCACCACGGTGTGATCCAGAGGTTGGACAGGCATTATCTCGATGCTTGCGGGGGCGCAGCGCTCGTGGATAGCGCGCCCCCGGCAGAATTGATCCAGGCCCGGATGGAAATGTGGTCTGCCCTCGATTCAGAACTTGGGAGCCTGCCGGATTGCGCGATGCCGTCGTTGACGGCATCGGTAACGCTGTCAGTCGTCGTGCTGGCTGACTGGATCGCCTCGTTCACCCCATTTCTTGAGGCGCAGCAAAGCCATCTGTGGGCGAAGTCCAAAGCCCTGGACTGTCACGAGCACTATCAGAGAGCCGTTGGTCTCGCACGGGACCATTTGTCGGACTGCCACCTTGGGACACCGCCTCCGCTGGCGACTCCTTCTCCTGAAACGATGTTCGGTGTTGGGAGGGGCAGCTGGAGGGAGTTGCAGGCGAGCATTCAAGAAAACTTCAGCCCGACCAGCCCAGGAATCATGTTCATTTGCGCTCCGACAGGCGAGGGCAAGACAGAGGCAGCGCTGATCGCAGCGGACACGATGAGCAGGGCGTCTGACCGGCATGGCTTCTATTTCGCCATGCCTACTGTGGCTACGGCCGAAGGGCTCCATAGGCGCATCGAAGACTACATAAGGCGGTCTTCGCCAGAGGGCAGCGGAATGGCGGACATGCTGCGCCGCGTCCATTCGCAGGCCATTCTCCACGACCGGCCGGGTGTCTCCCCCGTGTCCGACGACGAGGATGCGGTACGAGCCTCTAGCCAGTGGATGAGGGGCATTCGAAAGGCAATGCTCGGCTCCTACGGAATCGGCACCATCGACCAAGTGCTGCTCGGAGCGCTGAAGGCCAAACATTCCCCTGTTCGGATGCTCGCAGCGGCCCTGGGATGCGTAATCATTGATGAGGCTCACGCCCTGGACCCCTACATGCGGCGGTTGCTGGCCCGAACCCTGGAATGGCTCGCGGCGCTCAAGACCCCAGTTGTGGTTCTTTCCGCAACGATGCCGAACAAGCGCATCGGCGAGCTGGTAGCTGCCTACCAGAGGGGGGCGAGCGGGGGCGTTGCCCCAGACAACTCGTTCCCTGGGTCGGGATATCCCATGTGGGTGTCATGGTCAGCGGAGGACGGCTGGCAGACCAGCAAGGCAATAGAGCCGCGCTCTCGGTGGCAGATACGGTTCGACACGGAGAATTGCCCCGGCAGCGACTTGTCCGAGCGAATGGCTGACATCGCAGTCGGCGCAGCGAATGGCGGGCAATGCGTGCTCCTCGTCAGGTCGACCGTTAGGGCAGCTCAGGAAACATATAGGGCTGTGCGGGCGAAAGACCCCTCTTTGGCACCTGGTGAATCGGTGGAGATCATCCATTCTCGAATGCCCCAAGGGGTGCGGAGAGGACGCTCCGAGAAGCTGTTGGAGACTTTGGGAGAAAGCCAGGCTGGCAGGCCCGAGCGCCTAGTCCTGGTGGCCACCCAGGTCGTCGAGCAGTCGTTTGATGTCGATTTCGACCTGCTGGTCACGGACCCCGCCCCCATGTCTGCACTGCTGCAACGAGCTGGTCGAGTGTGGAGGCACCGCAAAACGCCTGACGGAGCAGCGGTGCCCGTCAAGGTGGTATGGCCACACACCCCGGAAGGTGAACCACACAAAGGGTCGCCCATCTACTCAAAAGCCGATCTGATGGCTGCATGGGCGTGTCTGACAGCGGAGAATCCCCTAAGCGTTGAGGTGCCCGACGGCATCCCCGATCTGGTCAACCGCGCCGATGTCGAAGGCGAGGACGCTTTCGACTACGACAGCGCCCTCGCCGAAGAGGCAGAGGAGGCAACCCTCGCCCACCTGGTGCGAGCAGACCAGGACATGAGCCAGGCCGAAAACTGGGCCATCCCCCACCCCTGGGAACACGACAAGCCACTCCACAGGCTGACAGGGAACATAGACACCGACGAAACCCACCCTGGCACCCGGCATCGCGCTTTCTCGGTCCTTGTGATACCAGCACAACCTTCCGGCGGCAGCCTGCTTCTGCGAAACGGAGCGTCGATCCCCGTTGACCCCGACCGCTCTCCCGGCGAAACAGCTATCCGAGAGGCTTTCGACGCTGCGATTCCAGTGTCATTCCCAAACCCGGCATGGGTGGAAGAACTCCCCCAGCTGGGAAACAGATGGGGGCGCACCCCTGTGGGGCGGGCGCTGATCGGCGACATCACAGCGGGCAGAGAGATCGAGGCCGGAGGCCACACCTTGCAATTCGACGACGAAATCGGACTGGTGATAGCGAGAGAGGCGCGGACATGAACACCGGCGGGTTCAACCTCATCCATGACCCGTGGATACCGATAGGCGACAGACAAATCTCCATCAGAGAGGCCCTCATCGACGCCCACAATCTGCCGGGATGGCCCGGAGGGGATTTCGGCCTAGCTGAGGCAGTCCTGCGACTGCTGATACCCATCGCGTACCGGCTCACTGATGCCGACCAGAGCGTAACCGACGAGGACTTCGCAGCACACCAGGCATCAGCACTGGACACAGCCCGGTTCCACGAAGAGGCAGTCGACCGCTATCTGGACCGGCACGCTGACCGCTTCTGGCTGGTCGGAGGGCCGGAAGACTGCCACCCGTTCGGCCAAGACAAGACACTTGAGAGCGTGTCGCCTCACGAAGCCGCTAAGGCTGTCACAGTCTGGGCTTCGGGGAACAATGCAGTATTGGGTCCGCATTTCGCAACGGACGTGCTGCCCGAAGGTCTCGCTGCACAGCGTTTGCTTGTGTTGAGGCACTACGCCTGGGGTGGCCTGCACACCAAGCATCCAGTGTGGACAAAGCAAGGCAAATTTGTTGGCAGTCCCTTACGAGGCACAATGTCCGTTCACCCTGTCGCACGCACGTTCGCTGAGACGCTCATTGGCCATCTGGTTCCACTGCTCGGAGGGCAGACGGATTTCGGACTCCCTTTCTGGGAGCAGCCCCCACCATCGACCACCGTGATGCCACATGCGAAACGGGCGGGGCTGTTGGAGCAGATTGCCGGTAGGCAGGACAAGACAATGCTGCTTCGGACTGAGGAGGGCAAGATCACAGGGTTCACTATCGCGGAAGGTCCCGGCGTGGACCGCTCGTTGTTCTGCGAAGACCCGTACTTGCTTTACGGGCCTGACGGAGAACCCCGCAAGCCCAAAGCATCTAAAGCGTTTTGGCGCGAATCCGAGGCCCTCGTAGCCAAGAACAAAGACGGCAAGAACGAGGCGCGGGCGCACATTTTGGAATGGGCGACTGGGGAGAACGGCGGGACGATCTACCCGCCAGGCCGATTCTCGTGGGCGGTCGTCTCCCATTTGGGCGACAAGTCGAAAGACCTGATCTGGGACAGGCACCTAGTTCCAGACCTTCTGAGCGTCTTCGAGCCAGCGGCAGCGCTGAGGGCCAGGGAGTTCATCCATCTCGCTGACGAGGCAGAGAAGCGGTTGACATCTCAGATAGCGAAGCTATGGCATCAGACGGGGCAAATGCCCGCCAAGCCCGAACACCGCTTCTACGTCTATTCACCGGCCCGCTCGGAGCTTTGGAGACTGGCGGAAACCGATTTCTGGCAGGTGGTAGCCGGAACAGAGAATACGGGCCAGCAGGCAATCAAGGATCGTCTGCGCGGCTACGCCCTACAAGGCTATGACAGGGCCACAGAACACCTCTCACACGCTCCCCGAACATTGTTGGATGTCATCGAGAGCCGCAAATGGCTTGAGCTGTGGGAAAGGGCAAGCAGCCCACCAACAGGAGAGGAGGCCGCATGAGCACGGCGCAACCGAGGACCAGCCCTTATGAAAACTTCATGGGTTTCGTGAAGCAGCGCGTGGAACGCGACAGCAGCTCGAGAGCGGTTCTCCAGCGGTCGCTCCGGGCCGATGGGGACATTCCCCCCGACGCTCTCTGGATTCTCGGAGGTTGGCTGCCGCCAGACTTCGACCGGGCGCTGATCATGGCTCGTGCCGCGGCATGGTGCGCCAAGTACCACGGCAAGAGCAAACAGGACGAGGAGGCCCCCGGCGTTAGCCGCCAGTTGGATTCGGTAGCCGCCCAACTCGCCCACCAGCGGCGGCGGGTCCAAGAAGAAACCGCCAGGAGAATCTTGGAGCTATTGACCCGAGAAGGGATGAGCGCCACCGAACGCACCAATCACATGACAAGGGCGCTTGAGGTCTGCCCCCAACCCTCCTCGGTCGACTGGGCGCAAACCATCAGCGATCTCGCGCGACTCACAAACGGCGGTGAGGAGGCGCTCACCGTCAGAAGGCGGTGGTATCGCGCCTACCACCGAGCGCACAATCTCGAAACAGAGAACCAGAAGGGGGAATCCCCGGAAAGGAAAAAGCATGACTGACAACGCCTTCTTGGATGTCCACGTCCTCCAAACAGTGCCGTTCAGCAATCTGAACAGGGACAATCTCGGCACCCCGAAGCAAATGACCTTTGGTGGAGTCACGAGATCGCGGGTCTCGTCGCAATGCACGAAACGCGCCTCCCGACTGTGGCTTGAGACCAAGACGGATTTGGGCAAGGCGCTTCGGACCCGCAGACTGCCCCAGTTGGTGCGCGAAGTCTTGGTCAGGGACTTCGCATTCGACGGCCCCGATGCCCAAGCAGCGGTAACCCGGCTCTTCGACCTCGCAGGCATAAGCGTCAAGGGCGTCCAAGTCGGAGAGGAGGAGGAACTGCAAGGAGACCAACTGACGTTCACCACCTCTGAAACAGCCGAGACGCTGGCAACCGCGGTTGACAAGCACCGGGATGCGATTCTCGCTGAAGGGTTCAAGCCCGACAGGCAGACCAAGGACGAGCTGACCGGGCCGTTCGGCCAGAAGAACGCGATCATCGCCCTCTGCGGAAGGATGCTCGCCGATCTGCCCGGCTCGAACGTCGACGGGGCGTTGCAAGTGGCCCATGCGTTCACAACGCACCCATCCACTCCCGAGCTTGACTACTTCACTGCGGTGGATGACGAGATACAGGACAACGACGAGGAGACGGGGGCCGGGATGATCGGTGTCTCCGAGTACACCTCTGGCGTGTTCTACCGCCATGCCACAGTAGGCATCGGGCTATTGAGCGACTCCCTTGACGGGGCGCAAGCAGCAGTGGCAGAGGTGGCGAGGAACTTCGTGGAGGCTTTCACTGTTGCGGAGCCGACTGGAAAGCAAAACGCTGCGAACGCGCACACCATGCCAGCGCTGATCGCGGCCACACTTCGCTCCGACCGGCCTGTCTCGCTGGCAACAGCCTTCGAGTCGCCGGTAAGGCCGAACAAGCACGGCGGGCATCTGTCGGGGAGCATCGCCCGGCTGGGCGAGCACGCCCGCGACATCAACGACTTCTACGGCAGTGGGAGCATCATCGGAGCCTGGTATGCCGCGGTCGGGTCGGAGGGCGTCCCGGAAGAAGCGGGAGGATTGGGCGCTCGCGTCAACGGCCTCAATGATCTCTTGGACACCGTAGAGGAGGCCGTAGGGGCTGTCGGATGACCGGTGTAGTCATGCTGTTGGACGGCCCTCTTCAATCATGGGGAGGCCCCGCCCCCGGCATCTATCAACGCCCCACCGATTCGATGCCGTCCCTCTCGGGGGTCATCGGCATTGTGGCCAATGCTCTTGGGCGGAAACGGCTCGACGGCATCGGCGACCTGGCAATCGGGGCCGAGCTGGCCGTGCGCGCTGACAGGCCAGGAACCCTGGTTACCGACTTCCACACAGTCGGAACCGCAGGCCGATTCGCGCTAACCGCTGACAAGGGGAACCAGTTGAAGAATCCTGTCGTCACCCACAGGCAGTACCTAGCAGACGCCGCGTTCTTGGCGGTCTACACGCCGCCACCAGACGGCGCTGCCCCAGAGATGGTGTTTGATGCGCTGTTAGAACCGGCGCGTCCCCTTTACCTAGGGCGGCGCAGCTGCCCGCCTGGCGAGCGTATAGCGGTGGTCTTGACGGGAGACAGATCAGCCAGAGAAGTTCTGGAGCAGGCCGCTCTCTTGCGATCTCCCCACGGAGGCACCCCAAGACCTACGACCGATTCTGGCTTCTACGACCGCGCTGGCAACGAGGGGCAGACGATTCCCGTCTTGGTCGAGATGTCAGCTCCTTCCAGTGCCGACCCCCTCGAAGTCGCCGCCCGGCAAGACAGCCCAACCACCTTTGACCCTCGCCGCCTGTATCACCTAGACCGCAAAGTCACCAGAGAACAGATGTATCTGCCAGAAACGGCCTGCGTGGGACGCGGACTCGCGGGGGCGAAGGCTCTGTACGAATCCCTTGGAGCGTCGCCATGACAACCCTGTCCATCCTTGAGATGAACATGCGCTCCAGGCAATGCCGAGTAGATTCGCGCAACGCCTACTCGATGCACCGAAGGGTCATGTCGCTTTTCCCCAAAGCGGATTCAGGCCAGGCCCGCAGCGAGTTTGGCGTACTGTGGCGGATAGAACCCTCCGAATCCCCAACGCTGCTCATCCAGTCAAGGGGCCAACCTGATTTCACCCGCCTCCCTGGCGAATATGGCCGGTTCAGGAGCAAGAGCATCGACCGCCACCTTTCCTCGCTTGAGCGAGGCCACGTTGTCAACTACAGGGCAGTGGTCAACCCAGTGAGGAGCAGCCGAGCTGGCGGCCAGAACAAGCAAACCGCTATCCCATTCTGCGAGCAGGCTGAATGGTGGCAAGCCCGCGAGCAGAGAATCGGGCTGACCCCCCTAGATGCCCCCGTCTTGACAGGGCAACCTGCCAGAAATCTGTATCGAGACAACGGGGACAGAGCGAGAGTCCCGATCTATTCGATAAGAGTCGACGGGATAGCCGAGGTAGTTGATGCCGATTCTCTCAGAGAGGCAATCGAGGGAGGTGTGGGCAGAGCGAAAGCGTGGGGCTGCGGGTTGTTGACTGTTGCCAGGTTCTCCGCCCAATAGACGATGCCGAAACTCCCCTCCAAGCTGCAACGTCCTACCCTGGCGATGCTTCCAAGGGTCAGTGACCAACTCGCCTTCGTTTACGTCAACATGGCAAGAGTGGAACGGGACGACAACGGCGTTCACGCTGTCTTTCGCACAGAAGAGAGAGGAGTCGAAAGGGTATACCTGCCTACTGCCTCGATAGCCGCGACGTTTTTGGGGCCTGGCACCTCGATTACACAGCCCGCTTCGGCACAGATACTCCGCGACGGAGGCGTACTCATCTTGTCAGGGGAAGCGGGTGCCCACTTTCACGGGGCAGTCGCCCACAGCTCCTTGACAACAAAGTGGTTGCACTTGCAGGCTAAGCAATGGGCGGATGACAACCAGCGAACCGAGGTGGCCAAACGGCTCTACCGGCTCCGGTTCACCGACCACTCCTTGGTCGCCGACAAAACCATCGACCAGTTGCGCGGCATGGAAGGACACAGGGTCAAGAACGCCTATAGGGCCATGTCTCAAAGACATGGAATCCCGTTCAAAAGGGCCTACAACCCCCAGGAATTCGACCAGTCTGATCCGGTCAATCAAGCGCTTACGACAGCAAACCAGCTGCTCTACGGAATCGTCCACTCCACGCTTGTCGCCATTGGCGCATCACCGGCACTTGGCTTCATTCACACCGGCTCCCAGTATTCGTTTGTGTACGACATCGCTGATCTCTACAAGCTAGATGTAGCGGTGCCCCAAGCATTCGCCTCAGCAAAAGAGGATGACCCGCCTGGAGCCGTCAGGCGAGCAATGCGGGAAGATATGCGTGCGTTTCATCTGACGCGTCGAGTGGTCGCCGATATCCAGCACGTTCTCGATCCTGACCATCAGCCAGGCAGCGGCCTGCGCGAGACAGACGAGGACGGGATCGTCCATTTGTGGTCGCCTGATAGAGGGCCTCTGAAGGCCGGAGTCAACTATGGAAATGACGCAGAGGTCGGGTGACGATGGCTGGACACGCAACCATGATCCTTACAGCGGTTCCGCCAAACGTACGCCACGCCTTGACCCGGTGGATGATTGAACCCGCGGCAGGAGTGTTCGTCGGTTGTGTATCAGCAAGAGTCCGAGACAAGCTCTGGGCTGTGGTCGAAGAGGAAACGCATGGCGGTTGGGCGCTGCTGATCCATCCCGACAACACCGAGCAAGGTTTCAGCATTCGATCCTGCGGAGAAGACAGGCGGCATATCATCGACTTGGATGGCATCCAATTGGTAGCTCTACCAGCACAGCACCTTGACAACCCAGCAATTCCGAAAAAGGCAAAATCACCCTCCTAAACCTCCAGGTCACGGAGGGTTCTCCCCGCACTCGCGGGGGTATGCCTTGACCCAATCGAGCATCGCTTCGAGGTCGGCAGTTCTCCCCGCACTCGCGGGGGTATGCCCATCTGCTGGGACCAGTACCAGACCCACCTGGAGTTCTCCCCGCACTCGCGGGGGTATGCCATCAGCGCCAGGGCCAGCGCTATCACAAAGTCGGTTCTCCCCGCACTCGCGGGGGTATGCCTGTTCAGAGTCCCGCTGTCGCTGGTCGGTGCGGGTTCTCCCCGCACTCGCGGGGGTATGCCCTTTGGAGATCAGCCCCGGAATGCGCTCAGCCAGTTCTCCCCGCACTCGCGGGGGTATGCCCAGAAAGAGAAACACTAATGAACTGGTTTGATGGTTCTCCCCGCACTCGCGGGGGTATGCCCTACGACTTCTCCAAGTCCCCATTGTGGAACGAGTTCTCCCCGCACTCGCGGGGGTATGCCCTAACGCGCTCAGTATTGGCGTAACCGTATGAGGTTCTCCCCGCACTCGCGGGGGTATGCCCTAGATTTCGGGCCGACTCGCGAAGGCGGGCGGTTCTCCCCGCACTCGCGGGGGTATGCCTGAAGTAAGGCGATTGATTGCCGATTTCGACGCGGTTCTCCCCGCACTCGCGGGGGTATGCCCAAGATGCCCTCCATCACAGTGTCGAACGGCACGTTCTCCCCGCACTCGCGGGGGTATGCCCCAGGTTGTTCCATTTTCGGTAACCGGTTTTCCGTTCTCCCCGCACTCGCGGGGGTATGCCCGACGCCTCCAGCGCCTGGAGGTTGGCCTGGGCGTTCTCCCCGCACTCGCGGGGGTATGCCCCAGGTTGGCCGTCGATCCGCACCATGCGCAGCGTTCTCCCCGCACTCGCGGGGGTATGCCCATCGTCCACACCGCCCAAAACCTCACCGACCTGTTCTCCCCGCACTCGCGGGGGTATGCCCGAGGGCTTCGGCGTGCCCGTCATCGAGGGCGCGTTCTCCCCGCACTCGCGGGGGTATGCCCTTCGATCTGCTCGCAGCAGTCCGCGAGATCGAGTTCTCCCCGCACTCGCGGGGGTATGCCCGCGGTCGTCACCATCACACCCTCCCCCGTCGGTTCTCCCCGCACTCGCGGGGGTATGCCCGACCACGACGCCGACAGGTCCCCGGTCAACAGGTTCTCCCCGCACTCGCGGGGGTATGCCTAGCGGCCGCCCTGGGAGATGGTGCCGCCCTGGGTTCTCCCCGCACTCGCGGGGGTATGCCCTCGGGGGATCGGCTCTCGGTCACCGCCCGGCCGTTCTCCCCGCACTCGCGGGGGTATGCCCGATATAGGGGTGGGCGGGGGCTGTCAAGGCTTGTTCTCCCCGCACTCGCGGGGGTATGCCTCCACCACTCAACTTGAGGGTCGGGCAGGTTGGTTCTCCCCGCACTCGCGGGGGTATGCCTTCGGCTTGGCTGGTAATTAGCGCTAGGCGGTGGTTCTCCCCGCACTCGCGGGGGTATGCCCGACACTCCGCTCGATTTCAGTCAGGATGAGACGTTCTCCCCGCACTCGCGGGGGTATGCCTGCCGATGTTGGCTTCCCTGATGAATTTCACGAGTTCTCCCCGCACTCGCGGGGGTATGCCGGATCTCGGTGTGGCGCCGCCCCATCTTGTTGTGTTCTCCCCGCACTCGCGGGGGTATGCCCGGGCAAGGGGCTCTACACCAAGTGGTGCCGCGAGTTCTCCCCGCACTCGCGGGGGTATGCCCACCGGTTGGAAGAACGCCCCGTCAGCCCCGTCGTTCTCCCCGCACTCGCGGGGGTATGCCACGAGTACTCCTGCCCGTCGAACATGAACTGGTCGTTCTCCCCGCACTCGCGGGGGTATGCCTCGGGGCAGGTGACTGTCACCGCCTGTTGGTAGGTTCTCCCCGCACTCGCGGGGGTATGCCCGAGGCGTAGGTCGGGGCGGCGTCGGTGTCCTCGGTTCTCCCCGCACTCGCGGGGGTATGCCCGGGCCCCTCGACACCGCATCGCCGGACGACGAGTTCTCCCCGCACTCGCGGGGGTATGCCCGTATTCCAGTCGACCGGCATCACCTGGCCCGAGTTCTCCCCGCACTCGCGGGGGTATGCCCGACGCCGCCACCCGGGGGCCGGGCACCCTGTAGTTCTCCCCGCACTCGCGGGGGTATGCCCGACAGCAACGTCAACCGGGCCATCAAACACCGGTTCTCCCCGCACTCGCGGGGGTATGCCCTAGTGGCCCAGGCCCAGGCTGGAACGACAACAGTTCTCCCCGCACTCGCGGGGGTATGCCCATGATGGCGGCGCGCAGCCCGTAGCCCTGCATGTTCTCCCCGCACTCGCGGGGGTATGCCCCAGACGTGGGCCGACAAGATGGCAGCGGCGACGTTCTCCCCGCACTCGCGGGGGTATGCCCGAGATACGGGGCCAGATCGGCCTGGACCCCGAGTTCTCCCCGCACTCGCGGGGGTATGCCTATCTCGGTGTCGGTCACGACCCAGTGTGCTGGGTTCTCCCCGCACTCGCGGGGGTATGCCCCCCGAACACAAATGAATGGAGATAACCGATGGGTTCTCCCCGCACTCGCGGGGGTATGCCCACCCAGGCCGGGCTCATCTTCGAGCAAGACGAGTTCTCCCCGCACTCGCGGGGGTATGCCTGTCGCTCATGATGGAACCGGGCAGCGTGCACCGTTCTCCCCGCACTCGCGGGGGTATGCCCGCCGTCGTCGGCAAGATAATGAGCTACGACCTGTTCTCCCCGCACTCGCGGGGGTATGCCCGAGCTCATAGACCAGCTGTCGGCCCGAACGCTGGTTCTCCCCGCACTCGCGGGGGTATGCCCATCCACGGCATCACGGTGGTGCGCACCCAGGGGTTCTCCCCGCACTCGCGGGGGTATGCCCGAGCCCCAGATATGGGAATTTCTGGACTGCAAGTTCTCCCCGCACTCGCGGGGGTATGCCCGATAAAGGGCGATGACGGAAGCGACGCGACGGGTTCTCCCCGCACTCGCGGGGGTATGCCCATGATCGAGGACGGCACCCTGGATCAGCAGTGGTTCTCCCCGCACTCGCGGGGGTATGCCGACCAGCAGGCAGGGAACGTGGTAGCAGTGAAAAATTCTGATCGCGTAGTGGTCGCTGAATTCTGCGCTGTCGAAGTAGCCCGCGAGATTCGATGTGACGTGCGCCTGTATAGAAGCGGACTCGTATATGCGGTGATGCGGCTCGTCGCCGCTGAGGGTCGCGTACGCCCCAGGGAACTCGAAGACCCGTGTTCGCCGATGGCCGCTGATCGTGCAGTCCGTCGCGACACCGGTTGCCGAGTACATCATCTGTGCTCCTGCCAGCGTGAAGCTGTGGGAATCCGAGGGGGGCTGCAAGGACCGCAGCCGGTTCTCCGGTGAATGCGAACTCCGGCCCATCTCAATAGCTCCTCTAGTGCTCACGCCGAGCATTCAGACCAGGCGGTTGGTCCTGAGCGCGCCGCCGCGCCATGACATCGCCCGAATCTTTGGTCACCGAGGCCGGGACCACTTCCCCATCGTATGGCCAGCGGCTTCGGGTGCGGCCCCCGTTTTGGGCAAGGCGTAGGGATTGGTCGGTCATCACCCGGCGGGGTGCGACTTGTGGATGACCTGTTGGTCGCGTCGATCAGCCTTTTGAGTCCGCTGCTGGCGCCACGCCTACTACTCCTGTGTCCACCCAGCGGGCGAGCACGCTAAACGCTTTCCTCTGATGCCGCATATCAGCCAATAGCAACTCTCTGAACGGCCTTACCCTTTCCAGTGCTCTGCGGCAGTCGACCAACTCGGCTGCGCTGCTTCACTCCTCGCCGTCTCTAGCTGGATCGGATCGCTAGCGGTGCTCTTCGCCCCACAGGTCGGCGTCGAGGGCTTTTTCGAGTCTGGCGATGGTGTCCATGTCGGGCCAGACGGTGCCTTTGAGGATGTTGGTGATGGTGGTGATGGACAGGTCGGATGCGGCAGCGGCTTTGCGGGCGGAGCCTGGTCCGCTGTTGTCTGCCCGGTTGCGTGCCAGGGCTTGGTGCAGTCGCTTGGCGATGCCCTGGGCGAGCGCGGCCGACGGGGGTGCCTGTTGGCTGAGGCTGGCGGAGTGCCATTCCTCTGCGGTGCCCCAGTGCCTCGGCGGAGGTTTCGGCTGTCGTCCAGGCACACCACGACTCTATGACTTTATTAGCGAAGGGGTGTGACATTGCCTGTCTGCGGTATCGGCAATCGGCCTTCTTTTCGGGCCGGGGAAGTCCTTTTGACCGCTCGGTTGAACTGCGGAAGTTGCCTCTCTGCGCCTCCCTCGATGGTGCCGCAGAACCGTTTTGACAACTCGCCGGAAGTCGGCTTATATGGGGGTCCACTACATTTGACTATCAAGTCCGTCGTGGATTTCCCCCGTCAGGCCCATTGGATTTCGACAGGCACAGCGGGGCAGACGCGACGGATATCACCGCAAAAAAGCATCGAGGCATCCCAGAAGTCTTGACGGACAGGGATGCCTCGATGGTGCAACCTCAATGAGGTCTCAGTGAAGGATAACACCGCAGACGCCACGACAGGTCAAGGCGGCAGCACAGGGCCGGAGCTGCGCTTGCCTTGCGTGAGCGGCAGGGCGCACCGGGGCGGTCCTGATAGCAGCCTTGCGGGCACAGCCAGCGATGGGCGGCGGCACCAATGAGCAGGCCGAGACCGCCCTGCGAGAGACCGCGGAGCGCGGGGAAGTCCGTACCAGTGTTCGCTGTTTGGCCGGAACAGCAGAAAAAGGGATTTTTTCCTGGGTTTTGGGTTTACGGGGCCATCCTTGGAATGAGAGCAAAAGTACAGCCGCACCCCGCCTCAGCAAAAGACAAGGGTGCGGCTGAAAAACCAAGTAGGTTCGGATGCACCGTATCTCTTCCAAAAGCCCAGCTCAAGGCGGAAAAGAGTTGGACGCTTCCCGCCTGTTCGACCCTGATGGCGGGCAGCCGTTGGTGCTGCGGCGGGCGAGGGTGCTTTTCGCAGGCTGGCAGTTGTCGGTGAGCGGAAACGACGAGCTGGCGGACTGGAAAGCCCTGCTGGGCGAGGCGCTAAGAACCCGATTCGCGTCCAACGAGTCCACAGCCAAGCGATCTGTAGCCGAGTTGCGCCGCTTCTTCCGGTATCTCGTTGCTCGGGACGCGAACCGCTGGGCGGACGTGACTCCCGAGCTGGTCGACGACTGGTACTGGGCACCGCGCCCTGATCGCAGGGGGCATGTGCGGCCAGCGAAGACGACCTCAGCCCGCAACAGGCAGTGGGCCGCCCAGGCGATTCTGGAAGAGGCCCGCTCGCTGGGGGCACCTGTCGATCCCGCTGGTCTGGTGGGCGAGCGGATCAAGCCCCCGCAAATCGCGAGCCAGGCAAGGCCGCTGACCGCCGAAGAGGCGCGCCTGGTTCAGACGTATGCCGACTGGGGTCTGGCTGCTACCCGCAGGTCGCTGATCGTGCCATTCGCCTTCGCCGGGGGAACCGCCGCGGAGATCGCCGGTGTGCGGATGTGCGACGTGGACCTCGACGCGGCAACGGTCGAATTCGCAGGCCCCGAAGCGCGCACCAACCCGCTCACCGGGTGGGGCGCGGAGACAGTCGCCCGATTCTTGCGTCTGAACCCGCCCGCCGATGTGGACGCGCTCATCTGCGTCAGCGGCAGGACCGGCCCCCGTCTGGCCGCTCACTCTGTCACAGACCGCCTCGGGGACGTGCTTCGCGATGCCGGTCTGTCGGGACGGGCCGGGGTGACTCCCCGCTCGATCCGGCTCACCACCGCCCGCCTCATCCTCGAAACAGAGGGAATCGTGTCCGCAGCCCGCTTCCTCGGATCACCGTCTCTGGACAACACGGCCCACGCGCTGGGGTACTCATGGAGACACCGCGATGCCCGGTAGGAGGAATCCCTGCCCGTTCGCAGAAGGCGAGCCGGTGAGGGTAGCCGAGGTAAGGGGCCTCGCCAGCTCAACGGACACGGAGAGGCCCGAACGGAAAAAGAAGACCTACAACAAGATCACCAGCAAAAGAGTCAAGAGGTCGATCTTCCAGTTCTTGGAGTTTCTGGTGTGCCACGAGGGGATGCTGGAGCTGGCCGCCGAGATTGACGCGGAGATCGGCCCGCCACCCGGCCAGGTTCGTGGGGGCCGCAGGCGTGATTATGTTGTGATGGACATAGTGGTCTTCGACGTGGCGCGCTGGTTCTTCCGCACCTACGTCGCGGTCGAGGAGAACCTCGCCGATCCTCTGGAGTGGGCGCGGCTGCGGCTGGCGAACAGACGCGCCCACCCCAACCGGCCCGATCTGCGGCTGTCGGAGACTCCGCCCACCAGGGGACAGCACTGGCGATTCCGAAAAGATCATCTGACCGAGGAAATGAAGGAGAGGGTGCGGGACGGGCTGCGAACACTCGCAGTCCAGGCCGGGATTGAGGTGGGGATACTCCCCGCCATAGCGCACGACTCATGGACCAACCCCGAACACTTCCTCGTGGGCGACGGCCTGTACCTGCCCGCCCTCTTCAAAACACCCGCGTGGAAGGCGACCGACCCCGCCACCGGCACCACCAAGAGGACCGACCCAGAAGCCCGCCCCTACCAAGGGTACGACTCCAACAAGGTCGGCTCAGTCGGATACACCGCGATAAACATCTCTGGTCGCGCCGACGATCGTCGAAAACGCATCGTCTTCGACTGCGACCTCAAGCCAGGCGGCACCGAACCCGACCTCAGCACAAGCCCAAAAAGCGAGGCGGACATCGCCACCGACCTGTATCTCGGCCTAGTCGCCGACTACAAGGAAGAGATGGAGACCAACCGGGGCCTCGGCTACGACATGGCGATGCGATCAGTCAACATCGACCGCATCCAAGACGCAGGGAAAATGGCCCCAACGAAAATACCGTACAACCACAAGGGCGCGCCCACAGAGATCACCGTCGGCGAACAGAACTTCAAGACCGTTACCGGCAGGAAAGAAGAGCACGTCGTCTACGGAGTCAACGGAACCCCCTGCATCATCATGCCCGACGGGACAGGAGAGCTTTGGTTCGTACCCCTCAGACGCGTTCAAACCAAGAGGACAAAGCGCGAGAGCGGCAAATTCGTGTTCCACGGGATATGGGAGATACGCAAATCCAAAACGAGTCTCCAAACGCAAATAGTCCCCAAAAGACTTGAAAAGGCAACGACGATCATCCGCCACAACAGCAAAGAAAAAGAGCGCGATCCCGGACCCGGCAAACGACACAGCCGCCGCACCATCGGCCTCAGCATCATCCCCGAATCAGACCCAGCGTTCGAGATACCCAACGGCAAACGACAAGACTCCGAATCGCACAACAGCGACATCAAAGCACGGCTCCGCTACGAACGATGCCCCACCACCACAAGAAAAAACGTCCACTTCACACTGCTCACAAACCAGCTGCGAACAATCATCACAGCACTAATAGCCCACAGCCAGAACAACCACGCGACCCTCACACGCTTCTACGGCAACCACAAGCCCCAATCAAGAGGC
Organism: Candidatus Poriferisocius sp.; assembly: GCF_965208355.1. GTDB lineage: Bacteria > Actinomycetota > Acidimicrobiia > Acidimicrobiales > Bin134 > Poriferisocius. The sequence continues at coordinate 184,361 of NZ_CBDBOM010000002.1, read as the reverse complement.
AGCCCCATCGACCTCGACAAGCTCGACGAAGCCCTAGCAGCCTGACCCCCACCCAACCAGCGCGCCCCCAAACCCCACCACAACACCCGACGAACACACACTGAGCCGAAACCGCCCACCAGGCCGCCCCCAACACCTCCCCAAGCAGCCCGCCACCGGAATCAAGCCCCTCTCACATTGAATCGCGCGACCATTCGCGCGTACCCCTGTGCGGACGGTGATCCGGTGGATCATGCACAACGGTGGTTTGCGTTCCTATGAGCGCAGGCGGTCGCCTCGGAATTTGTCGCTGGCCGAACGCGAGGAGATTGCGGTCGGGATCGCCCGGGACGAGTCGGGTGCGGTGATCGGGCGTCGTTTGGGCCGGGCGTGTTCGACGATCACCCGGGAGATCTCGCGCAACGGTGGCCGCCAGCGGTATCGGGCCTCGGTGGCTGACCAGCGGGCCCTTGATCAGGCTCGCCGCCCCAAGCAGCCGAAGCTGGCGCGCTGCGAGCGGCTTCGACGCGAGGTCGAGGGGCGGCTCCAGCAGCGGTGGTCTCCCGAACAGATCTCAGCGCGTCTGGTGTTGGACTTTCCCGACGACGCGGCGATGAGGATCTCACACGAGGCGATCTACCAGTCGCTGTTTGTCGGGTCGCGTCGGGCATTGCGGCGCGATCTCTCCAAGTGCTTGCGAACTCGCCGTGTTCACCGGCGCCCTCGCGGCCGCCGTCAGGGAGGCCCGCTCAAAGACATGGCTCCGATCGCCCAGCGGCCCACCGAGGTCAACGACCGGAAAACGCCAGGACATTGGGAAGGCGATCTCATAATCGGAAAAGGCGGCCGCTCCGCGGTCGCGACCCTGGTCGAGCGAACCACCCGGTTCACCATGCTGGTCCGCTTGCCCTATGGCCGTACGGCCGGTTCGCTACACGCCGCGCTCACCACAGCGTTGCCGAGCCTGCCCGATGGATGGGTGCGCAGCCTCACCTGGGACCAAGGCAAAGAGATGGCCGATCACGCCCAGATCACTGCCGATACCGGTGTCCCGATCTACTTCTGCCGGCCATCGTGCCCATGGCAGCGCGGCACCAACGAGAACACCAACGGCCTGCTGCGCCAGTACTTGCCCAAAGGAACCGACCTCTCACCGATCACCCAACGCGAGCTCGACCAGATCGCCGTCGAGCTCAACAGCCGACCTCGACGGGTTCTCCAATGGATGACACCATTGGAGGTATTCAACCGAACTAGTGCAATGACCACATGAGAGCGCCCACAAAATTCCTGACAGACCCCTGACAAACCCAAAGTCTCAGGGTATTTTTGGGTCTGCGTTTGGATGCCGATGTCAGGGTGGTTAGTTGTGTTGCGCAAACGGTGGTTTGGGTCCGGTTTGGGACTCCTGGTTGTATTGGGGCTGGTTGGTTCAGCGTGCGGAGGCAACGGGGGGTCTGAAGGGTTTGGCGTGGGTTCGGCGTTTGAGATTGGTGGGGTGTCTGAAGGGTTTGGCGTGGGTTCGGCGTTTGAGATTGGTGGGGGGTCTGAAGGGTTTGGCGTGGGTTCGGCGTTTGAGATTGGTGGGGTGTCTGAAGGGTTTGGCGTGGGTTCGGCGTTTGAGATTGGTGGGGGGTCTGAAGGGTTTGGCGTGGGTTCGGCGTCGTCCTCTGAAACATGTCCACAGGCTAGAGAGTCCCAAACGAAAGGCTGGATTACAAGGCATGTCGAATCACTGAAATCGTTCACAACCCTTCTCGGCAAAAGTACAACTCCCAAATCACAGGGTGGAATCGCGAGCGACAATGTGAATCTGTCACAGGACGGATGTTCTCCAATGTCCGAAGATTCTGAGGCAACAAATAATTCATTTGTGTCAGCAAGTATTCTTGTGACCGAAGCAATCATCGCAACCACAAATTCTATTTTTGCAGTCCGACCAAGTTCAAACCGACAGGCATCAGATTCCTCTGCAACATGTCCAAAGTCTGAAAAGTTCAAACTGGGAGGCTGGCGTACAAAGCACGTCGAATCACTGAAATCATTTGCAACCCTTGACGGCAACAATGTAGATCCCAAATCACAGGGTGGGATCGTGAGCAGCAAATGGAATCTGTCGCAGAGCGGGTGTTCTTGGATAACTAAAGATGCTAAGGCAACAGACAATTCGTGGGTATCAGGAAATGCCCTTGTGAGTGGAAGAGCTCACCTTGAAGACCAAGCAGAAGCAAGTGACAACGCAACAATCGTGGATAAGGTGCACATTTACGACAATGCGAAAATATATGACGATGCAAGAGTCGGCAGCTACGATAATCACACAACTCGTGTGTACGGTGAAGCACACGTTTACGGTGACGCTGAGGTCGGGGCAGACTCAGACATTTACGGGAATGCCGAAGTCTACGGGAATGCCGAAGTCTACGGGAATGCCCGAGTCTACGGGAATGCCCGAGTCTACGGGACAAGCGATAGTTCCAATTACTTCCGAATAAACGGAAAACGTATACAAATCACGGGAGCTAGAGTCTACGGGAATGCCGAAGTCTACGGGAATGCCAACGTATACCAGAATGCTGAAGTGTTTGGTGAAGCGCGTATTGGTGGCGATGCAAAAGTTCACGGCACAGCTCGCATATTTGGCGATATGGAGGTTCTAGCTGGCGAATATGATGGCTACCAGGAGTATAAACGGGCTGCAGAAGAGATATACAAGAAGGCATTTGATGAAACCAAAGCTAGGTTCCGAAGTTGCGAAAAAGTGATAGGCGGCTATCCCGATCCAGATAAGGCAGCGAGTCAACTGGCAAGGGATTATTTGGCACGGCCCTTTACAGGTACTGGCAGTGGTCCTAAAGGATCTAGCAGTGACTTTGCTGAAGCGCTGAATACAGGCTGTAGGCAAATCGAACTGCTTCTGGAGATTTTGCGAGGATTGAGCAGTGGTGGACCATGGGCCTTCGCGGCGACCTTCTTTCTGAAAATAGGTGCTGTCGCCCGATTGACTGGCTTTGCTGGGCAACTTATGAACCTAGCCGACACGGCAAACGACCTTATTGCAATTGTTCAATCATCGAAGATGTTGGATCAGCTGAATGATTCTCTGGCTGAAGCCTACAATTCAGAGGAGTCATACGGATTCAGCCGCTAAATCAAGTGTTGTGCAGATGCGCGGACTGCGTTCTGTCTGCATGAGAGCGCCAGCCCAACTTCCAGCAATTGACTGCGTCTTTTGTTGTCTCTGCATCTGCTTGTCGCCGAGTTGGCAATCAGCCGCCCCCTCCGATTGCCCGCCGCTGACGCAGCACCTCGAGGTTGTCGTGCGGCACGGGGTCGTTTGGGGACAGCCATGCCGTTTGTTGCCAGTCCGCCTCGGCCGACTCGAACTCCTCCAGGTGGTACCACGCCACACCTCGCTTGAGGTAGGCGTTGGTGTTGGTCGGCTGCGCCTCGATCAGGTCGTCGAGTCCGGCTTGTGCCCGAAGAGCCCACACAGGGTCATCGGAGAGCCGGAAGCCCTGCAAGCGCACTTCGGCCAGCGCCAGCGAGACCAGCTCATTGCCGGGGTTCAATGACTCGCCGCGGCGGATGCGGGCCTCGCCCCGTGCGATGAGTTCCGAGTCGTCGGCAGTCTGGAGCAGAACGCCCATCAAGATGTAGGGCTCGTCGTCGAACGAGCGCCGGTCGGCAGCATCGGATAGATGGCGGTACGCCGCCTCGTAGGTCTTAGCGGTGCGGGCCCGCTCGAAATCGTGGTCGTTGCGCATCATCGACAATGAGTTCGCCACCGACCCCAACACCACGCACGCCGCAGCAATCGCGACCAGAAGCGACCTGACTGGCCTGCCCCTCACACCGACCGCAGCAGCAACAATCCCCGCAAACAGCCAGAACACCGCATCGACAGCGGGATGGGGAAAGAACACCTGCTGTTGCACTATGTAGGCCACCATCCCTGCGCCCAAAGCAGCGGGCGCCGGCTTCGACGACGACATCGCCTTGACAGCCAGCACCCCTACCGCGGCCAGCACCGCGAAATACAACACCGCCGCCACCACACCCGATGACACCGCGAAGTCGAGCAGACCACCGTGGGCGCGGTCGATGACACTCTGTCGGCCGAATTCCCTAACCGTGTTGGCGCCCACCCGTTCGGAGTATTCGACCAGGAACATCTCCGGGCCGGCGCCCAACAGGGGACGATCGGCAATCGTGTCGAAGGCAACCTCCCAGATCGCCACCCGGCCCCTGAGTCCGAAACCGAGCTCGCCCCACCTGCCTATCGCTGCGGTGGCAGCCAACAGCGCTGCTGTGCCAGCGATTACCCAGTACCGCAGGGGCTTGGAGGACCTCGCCGCTGCGAAGACGGCTGCGGTAACCCCAAAGGCCACAATCGCGCCTCGAGACTGCGACCCGACCAGCATCACCCCGCCCAGCCCGCACGCGGCCATCGCAGGCCACCGCCACCGCCCGTTCAACGCCGCTGCTGCGACGCATAACGGGCCGACGAGGAGCACGAACGAGGCCAGCACCGACGGGTTGCCCAAACCCGACCGCAGCCGCCCCTCGAATTCCAAGGCTGCGAAGGCCCCGCCGGCACCGGCGACTTCCAGCATCGCTAACAACCCGGCCGCAAGCACCGCCACCACGCTCAAGTGCATAACCGCCGCTTCCGCCGATTCGCCCCGCCGCCATCGCAGCGATAATCCAGCCACGAACGCTGCTGCTACGCACAACCACATCAAAAGACCGCTCATCCGCTGCGGCGCGCCCAACAAAGAGCGCTCCCACGCTGGGCTCAACAGCGTCGAAACCCCTACGACCATCAGCGATGCACTTGCTACCGCTGCGATCCTGCCCCAAGGCACAACCACGGCCCTCGCCCGCACCAGCGAAGCTCCGAGCAGCACCACCCCGAGGCTTGCTGCCAGCACCTTCACTGCCAGAAGGCCCGAGCGGCCGAACGGGTCGAAAACAACAGGCACAACCACCACCAGCAGACCCAGGCCCGCTAACTCCACAGCTCCCAGCCCGCCCTGCTGCGACCTGTTCAACCCGCGGGCTCCTATGCGCCCTCTCGAAGCGCCAGCTCTGTCACGATTGTTCATCGCCTGAGTTCTCCCCGAACCTCGCAGAATCGGTCTATCAGGTGATGCCGTCTGGTTCGCACTCTTCATGTGTGCCCAGCTGAGGCTTCAACCAGTCTTCGGGCTCGAGTAGCTGACCGCCCGTGAGCGGGGCTAGGGCTAGACGTGGTTTTGTACCGCATTCCGCGCCAGATCCGTAGCGCTTGGCGAGGGGTCTAGTCGAGGGCAATCTCGTCGCAACGGCCGGGCGGCGATACCGGGTCGAACACTCTGGGCTGCTGGACGAACCCGGTGCCGGGCCGGCCGGTTAGCAAGTAGGCCTCTATAGCGTCGGCGGTGGCGGAGGCAGCTGTCCGGGTGTATTCGTTGGTGGCAAATAGCGCGGCCTCAGAGGGGTTGGAGAGGTAACCGTACTCAACCAGCACCGCAGGAACAGACGGCCCGTGGATCATCCCGTAGGCATCGCCGCCCTCCGGATAAAACACGCGCAGCACACCGGCGTCAGATTGTCTGCTCCACGCAACTCCCTCAAAGCTGCCCAGTGCGGTGGTGATCTCTTCATACAGCAGTCCGCCGAGGCGGGCCGAGTCGGCTCGGGCCTGCTGGGCCGACTCCGACTGGATGTACACCTCGGTGCCCGGCGTGTCACCAGTTCTCATAGTGGGCGCGTTGTGGTGGATTGACACTAAGGCCTCAACCCCCAACACATCCGCCAGCTCTGCTCGCACCGACAGGCGGACCCCGTAGTCGCCTGTCCGGGTGGACACAGCGGCAATGCCGCGGTCGGCAAGCTCGGCTAGCACCGCGTCGCTCAGCGCCAAGTTCAAGTCGCGCTCGGCCAAGCCGTTGGGCCCGACCGCGCCGGAATCCCACGTGCCGCCGTGTCCTGGGTCCAAGACGACCCGCACCCCCTCGACGGGTATACCCCCGGACACCTCGGCAGTGTTGCCGCACGGTGTCCGCACCAAGAGGCCGCCGGAGGTCTGCTCTAGAACCACCACCGGCACCCCAGACCGCGTGAACACCGCCTCCGGAACCCCGGCCGATCCGTCGGGCGGTTCGGCGCTTGGTCCCGCAAACAAAGCGGTGTACACCTCGCGGGTGTCACCCGCCGACAATCCCTCGCCGAGGTACCTGCCATCGACGTGGATCTCCCAGTGCAGATGCACTGCCCGGTCGGCGAAACCGGCAGCGGCATCATCAGTCCCGCTGTTGCCGATATACCCGACCGGCTGGCCGGCGGCGACCCACCCACCTATCTGGATTGCTGGATCGATCGCCTCAAGGTGGGCGTAAATCGAAATGACGTGGCCCACGCCATCTATCGCACCGTGGTCCATCACCACGTAGTTGCCGTACAGCATGACCAGCGTGTACGGCGGAGTGCCCTGCACCTCATGGGCTATGGACAGCACCTCGTTGAAGTCCACCACAGTAGGGGTCTTGTAGTCGCCCACCGCCACTACAACCCGCCCATCCAAGGCAGCCACAGCATCCCGCCCTCTCTCTGGGCAGCCAAAGTCCACGCCTTGGTGAATCCCCGACCGATAACTGCGCGCCGAGTTCGGCATCAAAGCCGGTCTGCCCAACGGAGGCGGCTGACAATCGCTGGGCACCACGAGATGTGGCGCCAACTGCTCTGCAATATCCAAAGCCACCTCCAACGACAACGGCTCCCGCTCCAAGACCAGCACCACCGGCTCAGGCTCGGGAGCGCTCGTCGGCACCGGCTCGGGACTCGGCTCAGGCAAAGCCGTGGGGACAGGCTCCGGGTCGGGTTCAGAAGTGCCAATCGGCACTGGTTCTGGGCTGGGCTCTGGCGAGCTTGCTACTGGGGGTTCCAGATCGGGCTCAGAAGTACTAGTCGTCGTGGGAGTTGGATTGGAAGCCAAAGGGTCAGGGGGTCGGCCATCAGAGGACACATCGGAGCCCGCACTGTCGGATGGCGCAATTTCAACGCTGCCTTCTTGAGATTGCCCTTTCGAAGATGCACATCCCGATAGGCCAGCAAGAGCTAGGCCAAGCACCACGAACACAACAAGCTGCGACCTCAACAACAACGCCCTCATTGAAAGCCTCCGAATGACTGGTAGGCCAGCACCCTAAACGTCCTCGTGTCTTCAAGAAGGGTCGTCAGAATATGCCCCATATCCGGAGAGAGTCATCCAGCCTGCTGGCTGAAACGGTGATCCGTGCAAGATGGGGTCGGGTGTTCGGAACAAGCCAGGCGCTCAATTTCATCTTAGAGGCCAGCAAGCCGACAACCCGACCTTGTTGCCCCGCTCTACTCCCTGCGCCCCGACCCAATTTTCGCCGGCCGCCATTTCGCAGGGTCGCTCTTTGAGGCAGGTCGAAGCGGGGCATCAGCACGCTCGGCCTCGGGACGAGACGATAGACCGCGCTGCGGTAATCAACCCGGCAATGCGACCCGGAGCGGGTAGGCAATGGGCACGTCAGAAACAATCAGAACGCGCCCGCCTCTACTAGGTCGACCACACGCTGACGGAACTCCGCCGGATAACCCCTCGGTGCCTAAGAACCTCCCACGGTCCATGACAGCAGAATCCATCTTCACCCCTACGCAAAGCCGTGGAACACCACTGCCCATTGCCCCGGGAGGCTCAGTGGGCATGAATCGAATCAACAGTGGCCGGAGTCTGCGGTATGGCCGTGAGCTTCAGCTGCCCAAGGAGCGAAGCAATTGTCTGTCCTTCGTTTCCTATCCTGCAGGTTCAGAGGCGTATGTATAGGGGTTCACATCACCAAACTCTGAAGCCAAGAGACCCCAGCAGGCGACAGTGCCATCGATTCTGAGTCCACATGAGAACCCACCGCTGTTTCCATTGCTGGTAGTGATGGAAGTGTATTGACCTTCCGGTGCGTCTCTAACGATGTCACTGCCAGCACCCCAGCAGTCCACAGTTCCGTCGGCTTTCAGCCCGCACGCATGGGTGTCTGAAGTGCTGATTCCGGTGAACTGGCCTCTTGGAGCTTCGGCGGAGTAATACCGGCCCCAGCATTCGACGGATCCTTCGGTTCTCAGCCCGCACGTATGCCTGGTATCGTCCACCGAGAGGGCGGTGAATGTACCGTCTGGGATATCGATCCGATCCCACGAATCGAGGATCCCAGCGCCCCAGCAGTCGACAGACCCGCTAATGGTGATGCCGCAAGGGTCGGCCGATAGGCCAGCTGAGATAGCGGTGAACCTACCCTCTGGAACCTCAGCGCCGACGTGGCCCCAGCAATTGATTTCACCGCTGGTCCGCAACCCGCACATGAATTTGTCGCCAGGCACGATTGCGGTGAATTGGCCATCAGGGGTTTCAACCGGTCCGTACACCCGGTCTAGGGCTGGGGTGCTGCTGCATTCGACAGTGCCATCTGCCCGCAATCCACACACGAATCCACTTGTTGCGGCGGAGGTGAACTCGCCCTCTGGGGGGTTTGTGCGGATGTTTCCCCAGCAGGCAATAGAGCCGTCGGCTCTGGTAGCGCACGAGTGGTCTGCGTAACCAGAGATGGAGGTGAATTCGCCGGCGGGCGCGGTTGACTGACCTCTACCGTTGTCGCCCCAACACTCGATACTCCGGTCAACTCGAATGGCGCATGTATGACGCGACCCAGCAGAGATGGAGGTGAATTCGCCAGCGGGCGCGGCTAACCGACCCCAACCGTTGTCACCCCAACACTCGATACTCCTGTCAACCTTAATTCCACACGCATGCCCCCAGCTGTGCGCGAGGGTGGCATAACGACCCTCAGGGGCAGCAAGCGCCTGCAAATAGTAGCCGTCCCCTGAGCATGCGACTGTTTGGTCAAGCCGAATTCCGCACAAATCCCACCCGCCTGCTGCGATGGCTGCAAACTGTCCAGGATGTTCATCCGCCAACCTGTTCATCTGTCTATTCTCAATTATGCCGCTTGTTCCAAGGTTTCTTCCCCAACAGATAGGTGCGCCATCAGTTGCTAGCCCGCATGCGAAACCTGCGACGCTTGCGGTAACTGCTGTGTAGGTACCCTCTGGAGAGTTCCCCGGGCTTGTAGGAGAAAAATGCTGGCCCCAGCACACGATGGTTCCGTCTATTTCAAGGCCACAAGAATAGGTAGATCCGGCTGAAACAGCGGAAAACTCCCCGTCGGGCACGTCCGCCAATGCATGTTCGTGGTACCCCCAGCAGGTGATGGTCCTGTCGGTGGCGAGTGCGCAGGAATGGCTAGATCCGGCCGAGACTGAGGTGAACTGGCCCTCAGGAGCATCCAACACATAGTCGGGAGAGTCGCCAACGCACTCGATAGCTTGGTCGACTCGGATTCCGCACAAATGCCTCCCGCCGGCCGAGATGGTGGTGAACCGACCGTCAGGAGTTTCGAACCAACCAGTGTGAGTGGGGTTCCAAGTTTCAATTGATGTGTAGTGCAGGCCCCAGCATTGGATCGCACCTCCCAAACTGATGGCGCAGGAATTCCGCGCACCGGCTGAAACGGCGCTGTATTGACCGGCAGGTGGAGTTGCCTGCCCTGAAGAGTTCTCCCCCCAACACACAATGGTGTTGTCGATCTTGATAGCGCACGAATGACCCCTGCCAGCAGACACCGCGCTGTATTGGCCGGCAGGTGGAGTTGCCTGCCCTGAAGAGTTCTCCCCCCAACACACAATGGTGTTGTCGATCTTGATAGCGCACGAATGATCCCAGCCAGCAGACACCGCGCTGTATTGGCCGGCGGGTGGAGTTGCCTGCCCTGAAGAGTTCTCCCCCCAACACACAATGGTGTTGTCGATCTTGATAGCGCACGAATGATCCCAGCCAGCAGACACCGCGCTGTATTGGCCGGCGGGCGCGTCGGTCTGGCCGACACCATTCCAGCCCCAGCAAGTTATGGTGTTGTCGATCTTGATAGCGCACAAGAAAATCGAACCCGCTGTAATTTCAGTGAATTCCTCGTCGCTGGCAGGCGGTTGTACCTCCCAAGGATTCCAACCGTCATCTGCTCCAGCACTGCTATACCAGCAGTCGATGGCACCGCTGGCACCTAGGCCGCATGTAAAGGTGTCTCCAGCGGCGATATCGGAATAGCTTCCCTCGGGCTGCCGAACAGAGTAATCGTGGTATTTGCAGTCAAGCGGATAGCTTGGATCAATTGCGAGCGATCGGCAATTGTGCGGCACATATCCCCAGCAAAAGGCCGTGCCGTCGTTGCGAAGACCACATGCATGGTTGCTTGACGTTGAGATGGCTGCCCAGGGGCCTTCTGACACTCTAGGAGTGCCTCTATTTGCGGGTTGGATAGTTGGCTGGGGGGTGGGGCCGCCGACTTCGGGGATGATGGGGGGGAGTTGGGGTTCTTCGACGTCGTCGGTGTGGGCGCGGTCGAGTTGTTCGATGGCGGCTACGGGATCGATGATGCCGTAGCCGAGGCTGTTGGTCCGGCGGGGGTGGGTGCTGGCGGTGGTTTTGAGGGCGTCGGCGATCTCGTCGGGGCTGAGTTGGGGGAAGCGGGCCTTAATGTGGGCAACCGCGGCGGCGACTATCGGCGTTGCCATCGACGTGCCCGGTACGTAGTCGGTTCCGCCAGGCACGGTTGAGATGATGCCGCTGTATGGCCTGTTGCCGTCTCCGGGGGCGGCAACGTCTACGTCGCCGTTGGCAGTACTGAACAGCGCAGGAGTCATGTTGTAGTCGGTGGCGGCGACTGCGATCACTCCGGGGTAGTCGGCTGGGTGTTGTTGTTGGTTGTGGAAGTCGCAGCCGCTGACGACATCCCAGAAGTATCTCAAGTTGCCGGACCTGTCGTTTTGGTCAGCCCGCAGATACCACATGAGGTTGCCTTTGCTGTCGGTATCGAATAAGCCGTCACCGTCGGTGTCCGCGTTCTCCATGATGCGGTCGTCGCCGCAGTTGCCCGCCGAGGCGACCGCCACGATGCCCTGGAGGCGGGCAACATCGAGCGCCCATTTGACTGTGTCAGTGCCCAAAATGACATGGGTAGTCACTTTGGCAGTCACCAGAACGACCCTCACGAAGTCGCCGACATCTTCGTAGTCTTCTCGGACCTGTTCCTCGATGAAGTCCTCGTCGGTTTCGGGGTCATGTCGGGGAGTGCCCCATTGCAGTGACATGTTGATCACGTTGGCGCCGCTCTTGCGGGCCAGATCGATCGCCTGGGTCAGCGTCGGCACTATATTTTTGCAGGCTTGGTCCAAGGGGTTGCCGTTGGCATCGACGTCTGCGGTGAAGTGAACTTTGATCGGGAGGATCTTCGCTAGGGGGGCGAGCCCGGCCACGTCCACGCCGTTGTTTTGCTCCGCGGCCACCAGCCCGGCCACGTGGGTGCCGTGCGACCCGTTGGGGTTCCGATGGCAGCTATCGCCGCCTATGAGGACATTGTCGTCGAGGTCGCGGTGCGAGCCATCCACTCCGTCGTCGATTACCGCGACGACGATCTGTTTGCCCGCGGGCCACCCCTGCACCCGGCGGCGGCTGTTGTCGTAGACCCACCCGTCGGGATCCCACAGTTTCTCCGCGCCCATTGCTTCCCAATGCCACCAGTCATTCGCCCCATAGCCGTCCTGGTCGAAAGGCGGCTGCGGGACATGCGCTGTTGCCGGCTCGATGTCAACCGACGGGACCCCCACCGCGAACACCGACGCATCGCCCGCAAGGTCAACTCGTAAATCCGACAGACTCCTCCCCCCCAACTCCACGTACTCAATCAGCGCGCACCCGCCCTCAATTCGCCCGACTTCTGCCACACCGTCGAACGACTCGGGCAACACAACGTCAGGACAAACCGCATCGGGGTCCAGTGTCTCCACCGCCTCCGCCAGACGCTCGAAGTACTCGGCCTCCAACTCATCCTGGCCGTCGACCCCAGACACTTCGGGAACCGCGGGCGCTTCACCATCCCCGTTCCCGCCGCCGCACGCCGACGCCACCAACGCGAACACAACCACCAGCACACAACGTCGCGCCCAACGCACTCCAGGCACCATGAACCCCCTTGTCGTCTTCCTCAGGGCCGAAAGCCTAAGCCAGCACCCACCCGACCAGCTACCCCGCACACCCGACAACTTCGACTTGAACAATTCCATGGCCACTAAGACGAACCCAACCCCCACACCAGTTCCCAACCAACACAAAACCTGTGAACCCCCCCCCCCCGCCAGCGTGAGTCCTATGGGGTTCGGCACGGCATTCGCCGCTCCAACGCTCAGCACACAGCAACCGGCGATCCCCGCGGGTCGCCTCCGGCAACTGCGCAAGGCGCACTCGGCGAGGGGCCAGCGCGTCCCGGTTCATTGCCGACGCGCCTATCGACCCTGCGGTGTCCGAAGCATTGCCGGGCCGATGCCCTCTCCGCTGTCTGCGGCCTCGCGCCCCGGCCGAACGCGCCGACCCCCGAATTCGCCGCCGACAGGGTAGGCCTGTGCGGGGCGTCGGCGGGCGCGGGGCGGGGACGCAGGGGGCGGCACGGGATAAGGCGATATGCGTGGTCGTGATAGGCCCGTTGCGCAGCTCTTTCAAAGTTTGGGCCGAGTTGAACCCGTCTCTAGCTGCGTTCACCGCGGAAAGCGGCGGCTGAGACGAGTCGGCCCCAAGGGTGTCTGCTACTCCCAGTCCTGCTTAGGGTTGCAGCCAGCGTCGATCATGTCGGCCCATTCGCTGTAGTTCAGGTAGCCGCCATCACCGGCATATGCCTCGCGGAGGGCGTTGCAGCGCTGCCGTTCGTGGTGCGACTCGCACCCCTCGATGATGACCAGCGAGAAGAGCAGGATGGCGATGACCCACACTCCCAGCACCAGCAGCACACGGGAGTTCGTGAAAAATCCGCCGCTTCTTGTTTCATCTGTTTGAACCATGCTGGCTTGCTACCACACTCAGACCTGCCGACTCCAGAGAGTGGCACCAAGCAGTGCCGCCTCGCTGGACGGTGTGGCGGCCAACGGGATAAGCAGGCAGTTTCCACTCCAGTGCAATGCAAGTGGGTGCGCTGCATCCGTGACGCTCGGCACCCTTCCGGGGCTTCCCTGCTGGCAGTGATGGTCGCTCTGAAGGGAAAGCGGATCCAGTGAATTGGCTAAGCGGCTGGATCGGAAAGCCGCCGAGGTCATAGCCGAGAAGGAGCGGCTGCTGGTCGCCGGGGAAGTCCGTTGTCTTGTGAAGGGGTGCGAGGGCGGCTTGCTGGCGCCATATCCCGACAAGCGGGACACTTGGGTTTGCGGCCGACGGATGGCTGAGGCTGAGGCGAAGGCGAGGGCCGAGCACGCCGAGAAATAGGTGGTCTGATGGCTCCCCGCCACTACCCGCATGAGTGCGGGCGGTGCGGCGCTAGATTCCGCTCCCGCCGAGACGAGAGCGGGTTCTGATGGCCTGGCCTGTGAAGTTTTCCGACTGCCGCTAACGCAGCCCACCACTCGTTGCCAGAAGCCTTCCCGTTGGAGGCTCTTGCGGGGCCGGTCTAATTTGTTTCTCAAGAAGGCGGAACACGGAGAACGCGATGGCAAATACGCACTTGGACGACGTTGTTGCCTGCGTGTACCGGGACAAGGGCCGCGATCTGGTGGATGCCCGCTGGCTCCTCAACAAGGCGGAGATTCCAACGCCGAGCGGGCGCAGGGTCTGGCAGACCCAAGAGGTTGCCGAGGCTGTGTTGCAGCACGAGCAGCGCGTACAGGACCAGATGCAGAAGCTCTCCGGGAGCTGATGTCCAAGCTTCGGGCGATCCCTGCTTTGTTCGGGTTCCTTCCGTGTCCGTTTTCTTCGCCGCCTTCCCGGAGGTGACCCGTTTTGCGCCTGTATGCCTACACCGTCACAACTGACTCCGGTTTCGCCCCCAACCCTTTCCACGGCTATTGCACCCTCGCCACCTGCAAATCAGGTATTCGCAAGCGTGCGGACATCGGCGACTGGGTTTTCGGTGTCGGGTCTGTGGACATGGCTCAATACGGCAAGCTCATCTTTGCCATGAGAGTAGAGGAGGCGATGTGGTTCGACGATTACTGGGCCGACCCGCGCTTCCAGCTGAAGAAGCCAAACCCTAACGGCACCGAAGAGTCGCGGTGCGGCGACAACATCTACCACCGCTTCCCTGATTCCGGCGACTGGGTTCAAGCACCCGGCTACCACAGCCTCGACAATGGCTGCCCAGACCCACTGAATGTCGAAAAGGACACAAAGTCACCCCGAGTTCTCATCTCGCAGCATTTCGCCTACTTCGGCAGGAACGCTCCCGACATCCCCGACCACATCATGTCCCACGACGAAGTAGACCGCTTCAAAGGCATCCGCAACTACCGCTGCAACTTCCCCCAGGAGCGCCACATCGTCGAATGGCTCCAAGACCTGACACGATCCCCAGGCATCCACGGCACCCCCACCCACTGGAAGTCCGCCGACAAACTTTCCTGCTAGTCCCAATCAGCCCAGCTTCGCCGAATCGGCCTACGCCGGTTGCCGAAAGGGGCGCAGTACCGCCCCGCTGGTTGGTGTAGCGGCCAGCGGGCTAGCCGAGCAGTTTCCCTTGCAGTGCTTCGGCTGTGGCTGCGTCGGTCCCGATTGTGTCGTCGTCGGCGATCTGCCGGTCCATTTCGGATTCTTGGGAGCGGGCCTACTGGGGAGGAACGTTAGTGTCCGACGTATTGGCCGAACGGGTGGCCTACCTGTCGGAATATGTCGTCGCAGTCTGAAGGCTGGACTCCTAGTAGCTGGAGGAAGGCGTGGCGCATAAGCCATTGCAGGTTGATGAGGACATTGTGGCGCTTCCACCTGCTGGCTGTCCTGGGGTTGGTGTGGGCGATTTCGTTTCTTGCGTCTCCGGCGTCTGACACCAGTGTCGGGTGTATGGCGAGCACCCTGGTTGCTGGTTCGCCGCAGATGTCGACAAGGTCTTGCAATTTTTGTTTGATCGGCTTCTGCTTTTTCCTGCCGAGGCGTCGGGATACCTCGTCGCGGTGCTCCTCAGGTGTCTGTGAGATGAGTTCCTTCAGCACTGTCCCGAGTTCTCGGCTGTCCTCGACGGTGCCGGAGAACAGGGCGGCGTGCAAGTTCTCGAAGGCGTTGAACAAGCGCCGCAGCGCTTCGTCCACGTCCCCTGTCCCTGTGATCGCCTGCGATTCAAGGAAGTGCTCAAGGGCATCGCTTAGCTTGGGGTTGTTCTTCAGCTCCAAGTAGGCGCTCAGTAGGGCTGTTAGGTCAACGCCCTTCTCTTCGAGGGCGGTGCGGGTCACGAGCATGTCCAGTTGGCGACCGCGGGGACCCTTTTCTGCCTCTCCTTCGCCTATGTGAACCGGCGCTTGTGGGAATCGCAGATTGACAGTCTTCTCAACGCCTTCTTCCCGTCCAACGGCGACTCGGGCTTGGACACTGGTGATGTTGCATTGGCTGAGGGTGAGCAGCGATAGCAACTCCCCCAAGGGGAACGCCCATTTCTGGGCGATGTCCGAGATTGCGATCTTGTCGAAAATCGTGAAGGCCGCGGACAGTTCCACATTGAACGGGCCTTTTGTTATGGGGGCCTCTCTGCCCCAAGAGAGCGTTATCGGATAGTCCTGGGCGTGCGCCTCAATGAAGTCCTTAATCAGAGAAACCCTGAGGATTGTTCCTTCCTCGGTGAAATCAGGGTCTACCCCTTGCTCGTGTCGGTCTCACACCCACGCTGCAAGGTCCCGGTACTCGACTGTGATCTCATCCACGAGGGTTTCGGGCTTCACCCATATACCAGTGCCCGAAGCGATTGCACCTATCCGCCACCTCTCCGCTCCCTCGCGAAGGCCGGGGAGGATGATCCTGGCCTGAAACGCGTAGCAATCCAGAAGGCTGAATGACTTTTGGTCTGTGTTGACACCCCAGATGGTCGCCGGACCCGGTGGCCCCTGTGCATCGTCACCCCATCGGTAGTGCAGCGGTTGGTCGCTGATACCTCCGATTGTCTCCAACGACCACCTGTCGGCCCCGCTGTCGTCTAGGGTTCCTGCGACCGTGTGCTCTGGAGGCGCGTAATTCCCCTCAGGCAAGTCCTCCCGGTCATCTATCCACCACTCGCCGTTCACAGGCGGCCTCCTCGCTGCTCGGCTAGTTGAGGCTACTTGCCTCTGTGTTGCGGGCCTGGGTGGTTTCCACGGGCCTGCGGGCGGGCGGGGCGGGTGGTCTATCGGCTGTTCGTGATGATGGTGGTGATCCAGCCGGGGACGTGGTGGCTGGTATGTGGTTGTGTGAGGACAGCGATGACGGTCGAGTTGTTTCCTGGCTGCCGGGCTGGTGGCCAGGGGGTGTGGCCGTCGGTGATGACGATGATGACGGCGGGCTGGGGCCGGGCGGCTGAGGTTGTTTCGATGGCGGAGGCCATGTCGGTGCCGCCGCCTCCGGCGAGTTCGATCCGCCGTGCGTTGAGGACTCGCTGTGCGGTGTGGGCCTCGGTGTCGAAGCTGTGGACGGTGATGGGGTGCTGCCCGCCGACTTGTCGCAGGACGGCCTCGGTTTCGGCGACGGCCTGTTGGAGTTCTCTCTCAGACATGGACGCGGAGGTGTCGATGACAACCGTGATGTCGGCGGTGGGCTGGTGGGTGCCGGGGGCGATGACAGGTCCGTTTTGGGGTCGGCGGGGCGGGCGGGTGTAGGTCCAGTCGCCGGTCCCGGGCTGGCGCTGGATGCCGCGTCGCAGTTCGTGGGCGAGGATGCGCCGCCAGTCTGCGGTCGGCCCCCCGGCTTTTTCAGCCCATCGGGCGAGTCCTCCAGGGGTGGACCCCCAGCCGTACTTGTGCCGGTGGTCGAGGATGGCCTGGGCGGTGGTGCGGCGCAGGTGTTGTCGTCTCGCTGCGCTAAGGCCCGGCTGGGGGTGCGTCCGGTCGGGGCCGCGGGTGGCCGAGTCGCAGCAGACGACCGGCAGTTCGATGGTCTCGGCGCTCTTGAGGAGGAGCCGGTAGTAGCTTTCGGCGAGTTTCGCGGGCAGCAACTCGTAGTCCTCGGGATAGACGATTCCGGGGCGGCAGGACAGGCCGTCGGCTCGCAGGTCGTCGTTGATCTCGCAGTCTGCGGCCAGATTCCAGATGTAGTGGTGTTCGGGCGGGACTCCGGCTCTGCGGCTCCGGCCGTAGTGGCCGCGCAGGGCGTGGTTCAGTTCGTGGATAAGGCATCCGGCGACCTCTCCTACGCTGAGGTCGGCGGCTGTGGACGGGTTGATTTGTATGCGCCACACCCCGTCGATCGCGAAGCCCTCCACCTGGTCGGTGAAGCTGAGAGGGCAGGAGAACAGCGCTGAGGTGTAGTAGGGGCGGTGCCGGGCGATCCACAGTCTCGCGGCGATCACCTTCTTGCCACCCTCGGTCTCAGACTCGCAATCGGTCTCGGTGCCGCCTTGTCCGGGTTGGGGTTCGGGGTGCGGTGCGGGGGGTTGGGAGGTCATGCTGCGATGTCGCCGTCGGCGACGGGTGAGGCCACGATGTCGGCGAACACGTCGTGTCCAGCGGGCAGGGCGATTCCGGCGGGTTTGATGTCGACGAGGCGCATCGCTGATGCGGCGGCGATGTCGGGCGCTCCCTGGCGGGCGGCGGCGATGCACACCTTGAACGCTTTTTTCCACAGTCGTGCGCCGGGCTGGGCGGAGGCGCGTGCGACTATCGCGCTGAGCGCGGCGTGCTGCTGGTCGGAGCGCTCCAGGGAGGCAAAAAGGGCCGGGTCCGAGAGGAGCTGGTCTATGCAGGGAAGATCGAGGTTGCGCTCGAAGGACAGGTACTCGGCTGCCGCGCCGGTGCCCAAGAGCGACGCGGCGACCAGCAGCTCGGTCTCCTCGTCGGCTGCCGCTTCTTGCGCGATGGCAAGGCAGCGGGCCGTGCGGTCCCAGGTGCGCGGCGAGGGGAACCCCCCGGCGGGGATCCCCTGGCGAGGAGGGGCGGACAGCAAATCGGGCCTGGCTGTGAGGAACGCGGCCTGGACGGCTTTGTGCTCGGCGACTGCTTTGGGGTCCGGCTCCGAGTCGGCGGGTAGGTCGAGCGGGCCGGTGTCGGGCCAGGCCGACAGGTAGCCGCGCTTCCACTCGTCCAATGGGACGGGCCAGCGCAAGTGGGCGAAGCGGCTGGCGAGGGGGGCGGAAAGGTCCCACGCGCCGATGTTGTGCTCGAGCGGGTTCGCCGCGGCGACGAACCGCACGTCCTCGCCCATCTCGAGCGCTGCGACGCGGCCCTCCAAGATCACTCGCATTAGGGCGTTCTGCACGCTGGGCGGAGCGGTGTTCACCTCGTCGAAGAACACCAACTGCGGCTCCCTGCTGGCGGCGATTTCCTTCGCCCACATGGGCGGCTCGAACACCACCCCGTCTGGGGTGCGGACGGGCAGACCTGCGAAATCGGTCGGCTCGTGCAGCGACACGACCACCGTCGTCGTCCGCCAACCGGCCCTCGCCGCAAACCGCTCGATTGTCTCGGTCTTGCCGGTGCCCGGATCGCCCCACAACAACACCGGCACCCTCGCCGCCAACAGC
Organism: Candidatus Poriferisocius sp.; assembly: GCF_965208355.1. Classification (GTDB taxonomy): domain Bacteria; phylum Actinomycetota; class Acidimicrobiia; order Acidimicrobiales; family Bin134; genus Poriferisocius. The sequence goes on along the minus strand of NZ_CBDBOM010000002.1, from coordinate 165,819 downwards.
ACCTGCATCGCGGCCAGCACCGTGTGTTGCGACCCGGCGACCAGCTCGCCTGAGGGCTGCTTGTCGGGCTGCTGCTCCTCTTGGACGTCACTCATGCTCATTTCCCTTCTGGTTGCGGCTGTCGTTCGTGTCCTGCCCTCGGCCGTGTCGGCGGCAGCGCTGCCAGCCGTGTCATGCCGCGGCCTTCTCGGCTGGTGTGCGGGCAGGGTTTCGGGCGCGGCGCTCGGCGAGGGTGTAGGCGGCCGCCGAGAACACGACTGCGCAGTCGTCTCGGGCGAGCTGTTCGAGGAGCCGGTCGGGCACCGACGGGTTCTCCACCACCGAGTGGCGGATGTACTTGTCGCGGTGGGCTGCGAGGCGCTCCAGCACGGCCTCGTCGATGCTGGGGTTGCGGGCCGCAGCGTCTCTGACCTGGCCGTCGGAGTCGCCGACCAGCGCTTCGAGCACATCTGGAGGGGTCGAGGTGTTCGCGGCTGCGCCCCATCGCAGCCAGTCATCATCTGCGCGGGCGAATTGCCTGATGGTGTCCTCGGGCACCTCGGGGCGCTGGCACACCGCCCTTCGCACCCCGAGGACAGGGTCTTCGGCCAGACAGGCGACCGCTTCGGGCGAGGCGGACGGGTTGCCGCCCAAGGCCTCCCGCACACCAGGGTCGGCGTCCTCAGCCAGGACGGCCAGCACATCAGGCGGAGCGTCGGGCCTGCGGGCGACAGCGGCCCGCACCCTGGGGTGGGGGTCTTGGGCCAGTTGTCGCACCAGGCGCTCGCACAGCTCGGGGTTGGCCGCCGCGGCGGCTCGCACCTCCAGGCTGCGGTCAGCGGCCAGCTCTTCCAGGACTTCCTCGGGGAGGCTGCGGCGCTCCGCGACGGCGGAGCGCACCTTTCGGTGTTTGTCGGCGGCGAGGCGTGCGATGAGCCGGCCGGGGGCGGACGGGTTCCATGCGATGGGGCGGCGCACCTCCCATCGCCGGTTCCGGGCGAGGCGCTCCAGTGTCCGCCGCCCGGCGCTGGGGTGGTAGGCGACCCAGCTCAACACGCTGCTGTCGTCGCAGCGCGAAAGCCGCCCCAAGGCGTCGCGGGGCGTGTTCGGGTTCACCGCCAGAAGCCACAGCAGCCTCAGGTCTTCTGCCTCCAAGACTCCCCGGTGAGGGCTTGTGGACAGCCAGCGCAGCACCGAAGCATCCGCCGACGCGTTCTGCGCTACCCGCCACGCGGTCCTGTTCTGTCGGGCCGATTGGCACAAGAACTTCAGCGCGCCCGCCGGTGTGCGCGGATGCGAGCACACCAGATCGATAACCTCCAACGACGGCGTGCTCGCCAGCTCGTTGAGCCTGGCAGGCGGAGTGTTGGGGTCGCTGGCCTCCGCTGCGAGGGGCACTCTGTAGTCGCTGTGGTGTGCCAGTTTCTCCCAGAACTCGCCGTCGAGGCCCTCCAGCCACCCGCACCCGTTCCACCAGGCCCTTCTTGGCAAGAGCCCCGAGTTGATCTCCCAACCCAGCCAGCCCGACCCCACCCGCGCATCGGCCGACAGGTTCTCCTCCAGACGCGACGACAGAACCCAGCACAGCCACTCCGCAGCCTTGTGGTGGCCCCTCGACGAGCAAGCCACCGTCACCGCGGCTGCCAGATGCGGGGGCACCCTCGCCTCGAACACGTCGGTGCTCGACGCCACACTCTTCAGACACCGGCCCAACTCGGCGATGTCGCCCGGACCCGCCACACCGGCCTCCAGCGCCGCCCCCATGCCCCGCAGGCGGCTTATCGGCTCCGGCGGGCCGCCCAGGCCCTCCAGCACCGACAGCTCCCCCCCGTTGGCCAGGCACCACCGGCCGTCGGCCCGGCGGGCGAACACGGCCCGCACCCCATCGCACACCACCACACGACGGCTCCTCCCGCCGGACGCGACGGGCACTGCCCGATCGTCACCGGAGGAACCGCCGCGATCTGCGATCGAACACGGCTGTGAGGCTGCTGGCATGGGAGACATCACAGGCGGTTACGGGAGCCGCAGCAGACGACCAGCGCCCGACACCGCCACGGAGAACCGGCGACGACCCGTGCCAGCCTTGGGCACCAAAGACCGGGAAAGATCGCCGAGGCGCTGGGAAAACTGCGCCCGCGAGCCCCGCCGCCCAAATTGGCGATGCCCAGCACCCAGCAGGCTGCGCCCGACCCCGAGGGGCAAACGGCACATCATTCGCCCTGAGAGATCGGCCGCCGCGCCTCCTTTTGCTCCCCGCCCGTCGGGGGGTCGGCGTCGCCTTTGGTGCGCCGGCCCTCCTCTTGCATCTGGGGGATCAGCTCGGCGCACACGGCGTCGAGGTGCTCTGTCCACAGGGCGTGCTGGCGGTCGTACTGGTCCCACGCGTCCACAAGGTCGCTGCTGCCGCCTGCATCAACCAGTTTCTGCGCGTCCTTACGGCTGACCCTCGGCAGCCGGGGTCTAGCGGCCTTGAGGGGGCACGAGCCGCACATCTGGTCCATGGCCCGCTCGATGGCCCGCCTGTACATCTCCCCTTCGGCCTCGGGCACCGCCGGCACCCGCCCGCCCGTCTTCACCGTCGGCGTCTGCGGGTCGATCCAGTCCCCCTGCGAGCCGGGCGATTTCCCGCCGCGAGGATCCATGCCGCCGGTCACTATCCGCCCCGGATCGTCGTGGTCGCACACGCACACCACGGCCTGTTTGCCCTCCAGCACCAGACCAGGGCGCACCTGCGACACAGGAATCCGCCGCTTGGGCCGCTTGGCGAACCAGGCGCGGACATTGCCGGCGATGTTCAACAGCCGGCCCGGAGCGCACCCCCACCCCCCAGGGGAAGCCGCTGCGGCTGCCGCTATCTCCCTGGCCTCTTTCCGCAAGGCCTCCTCTTCTGTGCCAGCCCCGGCGATCACCTCGTAGCCGTCGGCTTTGCCGTGGGCGACCACCGCCGGGTTCGCGCTGTCGTACGGCGCGCTGTCGCGCTTCTCGGGCGTGAACCTGGTCTGTCCGACATACACGCACCCGCAGCCCCAACTGCGGCGGTACACGACATAGGGGGCACGCTGCTTTTGCCTGCTGCTCATTTCATTTTCTCCTCGTTAGGGGTTCTCGTTCCTCCCGCTCGCCGGAAAACACCAGCTCAGCGGGCCTGTCACCAAACCTACAAGAGCGCTGTACCTGGACCTCCCGGACCCGCACCCGACCCAGCCGACACCCCCCGGAACACCGCAAACGGCCCGAACCCGCCGATTCCACATGCACCTGGCAACCAAAGAGCACGAGTTTCCACAGCAAAAACCACGTGATCGCCAGACCGGCAGGCGGCCCGCGCGACTAGCGTCGAGACAGCCGCATTCGGAAAAACAGGCAGCAGCCGAGACGGTGAAACCACGACCTGTTGGTCCGCCCGTCGTCGGCAAAGGGTGGGGGCTCCTAACCGGGCGATCAAGACCCTTGCGGTTTGGCTCCTGTAAGGGTTTGTCGACGCGGATTTGTCGCTGCGGGTTTGTAGGTTGTGGCGATGCGATTGCACCCCGTCGAATTCACCGCCGACAAGGAGAGCCCGTTCGCAGGCGACAGGCTGAACCGTGGCCCCCACGTCGAAGCGTTGTGCAGAGTGTTGTGCGGTGTCGACGGGCACGCAGTGGTCTCGCTGGACGCTCCTTGGGGCGCTGGCAAGACGGCTTTCGTGAAGATGTGCGCGGCGCACCTGCGATCCGAGGGTGTCCGGGTCGTCGAGTTCAACGCTTGGCAGAGGGGCCACACGGGCAATCCCCTGTTGGACCTAGTGGCCGCTGTCTCCGATCAGATTGGCGAGTCAAAGACAGCGCAATTGCGGAAGACAGGGGCAAACGTGGCCTGGCACCTGGCGAACGTTGGCAGCCGCGGACTTGTTGACAGGGACGCTTTCCGGGGCGACGAGCCGGAGATCTTGGCCGACTGGAATCAGGCTGAAGAGGAGTCGGCGAAGTTCGCCGAGCGGCTCGAAGCGGTCGCCTCAGCAGACGAAGGGCCGCTGGTGGTTCTCATCGACGAATTGGATCGCTGCCGGCCGCCTTATGCATTGAGCCTGTTGGAGACTGTGAGGCACCTGTTTGCCGCAGACGGCGTGATGGTCGTGCTGGCCGTCAACCGGGCCGAGTTGCGCCATTCGGTGAAGTCAGTTTACGGCCCTAAGTTCGATGCGGACTGGTACTTGCGCCGCTTCGCGGACCTGCACATAAGTCTTCCCCCACCTGACGAGCAGAGCCTTTCGGCGTTCTTGGACGGGCTGTTGGAGTCCTCTGGGCTGTCGGCCAGGTTCACCACATCGAGTAACAGCTACAGCCCCCTGATGCTGAAACTGCTCGCGGAGTCGCCAGGTCGCAGCCTGCGCGACCTTGAACAGGCTGTCCACCTCGCCGTAGTAGCCCTCGCGTCCCTCGCGCCATCGGATCAGAGCTACTTGAGCAGGAGCCTGGTGTGGGAGCACGCCGCCGTGGCGCTGATCGTGTTCAGGGCTCTCGACGAAGCCGCCTACCAGAACCTCGCCCACAACGGCGGGGATGGATTCGCCGCCGTAGCCGCATTCGACAAAGCCCTCGGCCTTGAACCTGATCCCCAGGACGGAATCAGAGCCTCAGACAGGATTCGGGAACAGATCGAGGCCTTCCTCATCTCAGGCAGCAGCGACGACCCCTTCTTCAGCGATAGCGAAAAAGAAGAGTTCTTGGAGCGGTACACGTCGGCCATCGGATGCCTGCCCAGCAGGGCTGAGCGCGTGTTCAATGCCTGCAAACAAAACAGCGAAATCACAGGCGGGGCGAGGCCGCAGATCAAGCTGATAGCCGATCTCATAGACCTCGTTCGCTATACACCCATCCAGTCGGACGAAGACACCGACTAGCAGGCCTGCTGCGTCCACCCGATTGCGGGTCTGCCGCGACCAGGAGGCCGCTATGGCGCTCCCATTCGGCGTTCGAGCCCTTGAATCGGAGCACCGTGAACTTCCCGTCGTCTATGGCGATGGCCCACACTTCGCCCAAGCCGGCTCAGCGCTCCAGGGGACCGCGGCAACAGGAGAAACCGGGCGCTCGGGCGGCCCGTACCGCAGTGGCAGGCCACTCGGCGGACCAGCACCGCGGCGTTCTTGAGGATCGGATGCCCAGCGGCTTAATTCACATGATGCAGCCAACGAAGGATCTATCGTCTGCGCAGCCAAGAACCTGTCATTTCTTGCCCGCCTCCTCTTACCGGCTCGCACCTCGGCTCCGAGGGCTTGCAAAAATCAGCTAAGGACAACATCCATGCAGGAGGGGCCGGGACAGCGCACCGTGGCGCACCGTGGCGCACCGCAGCCTGAGAGCGGAAAACCGAATCGCATATCGCAGCCAGCTGAACTCTCCATGCGGTGTGCTCCCCCGGCTAGCGGGAAGCGCAAAGCGGGATGACAGATGACGCGGGCGAGGGGCAGGACGGGCGGGGCCGGGGCGGCCAGAACATAGGCGGGGGAATCAGAACATCAAGAGCACAGCCGCGGCGGTGGGCAGTAAAGCGGGCGGCGATAGGCGATTCGGAACGGGCCGGTGCAATGGCTCGCGATGCGCCGCCTGCGAGAGTACCGCTCTCGCTTCGTCCGTTCCGCGGCAATCAGCAGAACGGGCGGTGGTGTTGGCGTAATGGGGAAGGTCTGGCATCTGACCGGGAGTCGAAATAGTCGGCAACGGCCATCCTTGTTGCGGTGCCCGAGTGGCGGGCCAGCTATTCCGAGGCTTGGGTGGAACCGCTGGTGGTAGCGCCAGCACTCGTCCCGTGTGAAGTTGAATTCACCTGCGGCCGAGTTGTTCGGTGGCAGCCCTTCTCACGTCAGGGTGGTTGTCTCTGGTGAGAGTGTCCAAGATGTCGTCGGGTGTATTGGGCGAGAATGCGGCTGCTTGGCGTGCCTCTGCGTCGGCGGATTCCGCTAGCCCTTGGATGGCATCGGGTGGGGTGAGAGGGTGTATGGCGAGCAGGAACGCTATTTCGGATCTTGCCCCATCGCTGAAGAACTCTTCGCTGATCCGGTTGAGGGCCTCTGAGGTCAGGTACCCGTACATGGCGAAGAGCACCTCTGGGAAATCGCGGACTCCGAGGCCAATGACCACATCGGCCGGTGTGTTGGGGTTACGGACTGCTCTGGACCGCACGCCGCTGTCGGGGTCGTCGGCGAGTCGGGCGAGGGTCTCAGGCGGGGTGCTGGGGTTTCGGGCCACTCTGGACCGCACGCCGCTGTCGGGGTCGTCGGCGAGTCGGGCGAGGGTCTCAGGCGGGGTGCTGGGGTTGTCTGCGACCCTTGCCCGCACAATGACTCCAAGTTCCCTGTTCTCATCGGGATCGTCAGCGAGCAGGGCGAGCACGTCTGGCGGGGTGCTGGGATTGCCCGCGGCTTCTCTGCGCACCATTACATGGGAATCGTTGGCGAGCTGGGCGAGCACGCTGGCAGTGGTTTGGGGATCGAACGCGAAGGACAACCGCGTTTCCCAATGCAAATCGCTGGCAACTCCTGCCAATGCATAGGGTGGCGTGTTCGGATTAAAGAAGGCACTGCTCCGCACGTCGATGTCGGGGTCTTCGATGAGCTGAGCGAGTGTGTCGGGCGGCGTGTTTTGGTGGGTAGCAACCGCTCTCCGCACGTCGCTGTCGGGGTCTTCGGCGAGCAGGACGAGTGCCTCGGCCGGAGCGCTGTCATTCCAAGCGACATACCAGCGCACAGAGAGTTCATAATCCTCATCCGGCACATCGGGATCGCTGGAGAGCCTTGCGAGCGTGTCGGGCGGAGTGTTTTCGTTGGCGGCAACCGCTCTACGCACGTCGGCTTCAGTGTCCCCGGCCAGCTGTGCGAGCGTTCCGGGCGGAGCGCTTTCGTTTCTTGCGACGGCTCTACGCACCTCGGTTTCGGGGTCGTCGGCGAGCAAGGCGAGCGTGCCAGGCGGCGCGCTGGAATTACCCGCAACAATTCCCCGCGTCCATTCGTCGGGGTCCCCGGCGAGCTGGGCGAGTAAATCAGGCGGCGCGCTGGAATTGCCCGCCACCCCTGACCGCTCGCTGAACGGGTCAAACCAGGCGCCCTCGTCGTCGACGGGCTTGTTTGCGAGTTGTGTGAGTGTGTCGGTTGGCGTGTTGGGATTTTGTGCGACATCGTGGCGCGTAAATGAGTCGGGGTCTTCGGCGAGCTGTGCGAGGGTTTCTGACGGCATGCTGGCATTGGAAAGTGCGTGACCCCTCGCTATTTCGTCGGGGTCTTCAGATAGCAGAACGAGCGTCTCTGGCGGAGTGCTGGGGTTGCCAGCGACAAGTCTCCGCACATTGGAACTCCAGTCTTCTTCGGCGATATCGGGGTCTTCGGCCAGCTGTGCGAGGACTTCAGGCGGGGTGCTCTCGTTGCCAGCTACCGCTCTCCGCACCTCGGTTTCGGAGTCCTCAGCGAGCAGGGCGAGCGCGCCAGGCGGGGTGTTTTCGTTGCTTGCGACGGTTCTACGCACCTCTGACTCGGGATCTTTGGCGAGCTGGGCGAGTGCTTCTGACGGTGTGCTGTCGTTCCAGGCGACCAATCCCCGCACCTCTGACTCGGGGTCGTCGGCGAGCAGAGCGAGCGTGCCAGGCGGCGTGCTGGGCTTGCGGGCGAGTCCCCTTCGCACATGGGTGTCTAGGTGGGCGAATGCGTAGGGCGGATCGCCTTGATCCTGCGCAAATAGCTCTTGTATGTGCTCAGGCAAAAGCCCGATGTCTTCAGCAAGCGCATCGAGGTCGATTTGGATTGTGTCTGAGAACAGAACGGGGCCCCGTTTTGTGCCTGGTTCTTGGGACTGGCCGACGCCGCTGGCAAACAAGGGGCTGCTGTCGTCGAACGAAGCGCCCGTCGCTGCGGGACCCAAGGACGATCCACCGCCATCCGGTGCAGAACCCCCGCCGCAGGAAGCGGCCAAAAAGACAACTAGGGCGAGGCCGAGCACCCTGGCCGCCATACTTGATCCGAAGACGACCCCAGAGAAACGGGGACGGAGAGCGAACTGAGCGCCGGATTGAAGGCACTCGTCGCCATCGGGGTCTTCGCAGGTAGGGAGTCTCGCGCTGAGTTCCGCATTCCTCGGCATCAAAGGTGGCCCCCTTCGGTTGGTCGGGTGTCGATTGCCGTCGATGCCGCAACCGTCCCGAAGGGAGCCAGGGGGTGACCCCCGGCTCTCCGGTCACGGCAACATATCGACGGCACCCGGCAAACTACCCACAACACCCCAAGCACGCAACCGGGCCGACAGCCAACCGGCACGACAGCTTGACCGACCCCACCAGCCCCGGAATCGCTCTTTGGCGACGTGCCTATCGCATCTTCGCGGCGAACTACATCGCCGGAGCTAGGCCAGTTGCGCGGCCATTACTACCCCGTCCTGGCAGTCGTGCTGATGCCCCCGTTTCGCCGTTCCGACGGCTGGGGCGGTGCAGGGAAGCAGAGGGCACCTTGCGAGGCAGGGTAGAAGGGGGCTATACCGGGCGAAGGTGATTGGCGCGTGGGAATGCGACCACTGGCTGCCACCAGGTGCCTCAGGTGCCAGCTGATGCCGCAAGACCCGACGACCGCCACATCACAACTACAGCCCGAAGCCAAGCCAACTGACAGCGCGAAAGGCAGCGACCCCCGAAGTTCCGTCCAGACCAGGGTGATTCTGCTAGAAGTACCGCTCTTGGGGAGGGGTGCCCAGGTATTCGTCCTCAATGGACAAGAAGCGGTCCAGCGCTCTGAAACCCAGCCCTCGTTCCCATGCCATCTCTAATTCCCAGAGCCGGGCAAGAAAGCGCAGCGTTCTTTGCAGGGTCTCGGTTTGCTTCCCGGCAAGGTGGGGATACCAGCGTTGAATCCACTGTCTCTTGTCGGTTTGTTTCAGCTCCGGCCAAGACGGGTTTTCGTCGTGGATCGACTGCTCAAGCTGCTGCCATCTTCTGATGGGGTGATCTGTTCGGGAGCGGCCGTCCAAGAACACGTCAAGGCTGTGATAGCGCCCTCCAGTGCCGAACTCCTGAAGAATGTTCAACATCTCCCTGAGGTGCCTGTCTGAGTAACAGAACTCCAGATCCTCGCTGAGTCTCGGGCTACTGGCCACCTCCGCGTCAGCGCCCGCTTTCTTGAGAATGTCGTCTAGCAGCGACACGAGACGATGACCGTATCTCTTCCTGAAATACGTGGACGACGGGTCCATGCCTTCGCCGTTGAGGATCAGCGTCATGGTCAGCTTGAGAAAGCGCTCAAGCCCCAGCGAAGTGAGGAACAGGCCAAGAATCCTACGGTCTTCGCCGCTATACCACCCTGCTTCTTTGCCCTTCCACTGGGCGATGCACCAAATGCCCTCGTCCAAGAGCATGACGGCTGTCTTGGTCTCCTCCACAAATGACACTGACCGCTCGAATTCCTGGCCTTCATCCACGCCCGATGAGCGTAACGGCAAAGGGCCTCCACTCACTCTTGTCATTTCAGCTGCGGGTGCCGACCGGATGCATTCGGTCCCGGAAGGCAGAGCCGCAGGCGAGGACGGGATACGTGGCCCGAAGCGAAGGTATCGAAACACGGCTAAACGAGGGCGATGAGCGCGCCAAGCCCAAGAGATCAAAGTGCCCAAAGCGGGCCGGGCGATCGCCGCGTCGCCGGCGGCCGTCGGACCTTTCACAGCACGCAGTGCTCCCCGCCTCAGGCGCGAAGCGAAGCACACCGCACGGTGCTCCCCGCCGACGCCCGTATCGCCACAGAGCCCATTGCCACACCGCCGACGCGGTGCCCGCAACACCGCCGAGCCGGGCCGCTCCCCGCAATCAGCGATCACCCCCCTCAGCGGACATCGCCAGATGAACAGCGCGACCAGCCGGGCGGCGAAAGGCTGGGCGGGGGCGCAGGGGGCAGGAAGCAGAAAGGGATAAGTGCGTCGAGGCGGGCAGCCAGATGACTCGATCCCGACGCGCCTATCGCCTCTTTCCCTTTTGCCCCTCTGCGGTCCCTTCGCGCTCGCCGCCGTCCCGCTGGTTGCCTTTCCCGCCGCTCCTGCCTCAAAGCGGAGGTTTAGCGCGCGCAGCGAGGCGCGCCGGCGCATGAGGCGGGGGGAGCATCGTCTGGGCGATGGGCTGAACGGCCGGCGTCGATAAGAGCGTAGGCGGGAAGCGCGATGCGCTGTCGGGGTCCGCCGCGCCCCATGAGGTTCTGCGGACGTGGCGGTCCACCATCTTCCCGCTCGGTCTTGCACTCCTGCCACATCACCTGGCACGACAAGGGATTGACGGCAAGTTGGTTCGGCCAGCCTGTACATCGTCGGCGCGAGCGGCTGCCAGGGCAGTGATGCCTCAGCCAGTTGCTGATGGCAAACTCGTCGTTGCCCGCCGATGGCAGCAGCGGTCCAGTAGCGGGAAGGCGAACGGCCTGCACCGTGCCCTTCCCGCTCGGCGCTCCCGGCAGGATTCGTACACTCTACAAAGTCCCTGATAGCAGGGATTTAGGAGCACGAAGAGTGCTCGTATCCCCCAATCCATCCCCCATCTGTGCTGCGATAGGCGAGGCGGCGGTCGCTGGGCAATGGGATTTTGCAGCAGCGGACGGATATTGCAGGCCGACGGAAATCGACCCACGCCGCCCGACCTCTGATAGTTGGTGCCATGGGGTTCCGACCGGCCTGGAATGGGTTTGCGACCGGTTGCGACCGGTGCGGCACTGCATAGTGGCGGGCATGGATACCGATGTTCGTGATCGCCGAGACGCTTTGTTGACCCGCCGCCAAGTGGAGGCGCTCTGTTGTTTGTCCACCAGTTCGATCTACCGGTTCATGCGCGATGGGCTGTTCCCCGAGCCGATCCGCGTCGGCCGGCGCGCCGTGCGCTGGCACGCGTCGGAGATCGAGGCGTGGCTCGCCTCACGGCCCCGCGCCACCGGCGACCGCCCTGCCGCTTAGGCGGCGCGCAACAGACAGCGGGCGCGGGGCCCATCCGTCGGGCTTCTGACCGCAGCCGCCCGGTTCTTTGGGCGCCAGATGTGTCGGCCGCGGCGTTTCGCCGGTTCTGCCGGTTGGGCGGGGCCGAATCCGTGGCGGGGTGCCCGTCCGCTCCGGTAGGTAAACCCGAGTCCGCGTTCTGCGATGGGGGTCCAATGCGCTCAGCCCGGTCGCTGGAACTTTGCTAGGTGTCTGGCCGGTCCTTAGCCTGCCGGCCTATGCCCTCGCCTTGCAGTCTGTTCAGTCGGCGACAGCCGCGGGGAGCGATTGCTGTGCTCGCGGTCGTGGTGGGGTTGTTGGTGTCGCTTCTCGGCGTCGCTGGGGCCGGCGCGCAGCCTGTGTCTGAGGCCCAGCCCACATCTCAGGACATCCAACAGCGCGACCAGCTCATCGCCAACCAGGAGAACCTGCTGAACACCTACCGGTGTTTGTTCGGCGTCGACACCCATGCAGTTCCCGGAGGCTGCGACGCTCCTGACACCGTTGTGGCTGGCGCCGCTCCGCAGAATCCCACCCAAACCGACCTCGACGTCAGAGACGGGCTGATCCAAAGCCAAGAAGCGCTCCTCAACGTCTACCGCTGCCAATACAACATCGACACCCAACTCGTCCCTGGCGGTTGCGCAACCCAAACTGGCCCCCAGCCAAATGGCCAACCCGCAGGCGCCTTCACCGCCATCGCAGCCGACCGCCACTCGTGTGCGATCAGATCCGACCAAACCGCCGTCTGCTGGGGACCGGGCGGACAGTCGGACGCGCCCGCAGGCCAATTCACCGCCATCGCAGCTGGCCCCGGCCATTCGTGCGGGATCAGATCCGACCAAACTGCCGTCTGCTGGGGACCGGGCGGACAGGTGGACGCGCCCGCAGGCACCTTCACCGCCATCACCGCTGGCCCGTGCGGGATCAGATCCGACCAAACCGCCGTCTGCTGGGGCCACAACGGCAACGGACAGGCGGACGCCCCCGCAGGCCAATTCACCGCCATCACAGGCGGCAGCAGCCATACGTGCGGGATCAGAACTGACAGCACCGCCGTCTGCTGGGGCTGGAACGACGCCGGGCAGGCGGACGCGCCCACAGGCCATTTCACCGCCATCACCACCGGCGGAGGTCACTCGTGCGGGATCAGAACAGACCAAACCGCCGTCTGCTGGGGCTGGCACACCCATGGGCAGGCGGACGCGCCCGCAGGCACCTTCACCGCCATCTCCGCCGGCGACGGCCATACGTGCGGGATCAGAACCGACCACACCGCCGTCTGCTGGGGCGACAACCGATTCGGCCAGTTGGATGCGCCCGCAGGGACCTTCACCGCCATCGCAGCTGGATGGCTCCATTCTTGCGGGATAAGAACCGACCACACCGCCGTCTGCTGGGGCCGCTTCATCCACAGGGAACAGGCGGACGCCCCCGCCGGAACCTTCACCGCCATCTCAGCTAGCGACGAGCACTCATGCGGGATAAGAACCGACCACACCGCCGTCTGCTGGGGCGACGACAGCTGGGGTTTCTTGGGGCGGGCAGACGCCCCCGCCGGAACCTTCACCGCCATCGCAGCCGGCATGGCTCATTGGTGCGGGATCAGAACAGACCAAACCGCCGTCTGCTGGGGCGACGACGATTACGGACAGGCGGACGCGCCTCCAGGCGCCTTCACCGCCATCGCAGCCGGCATGCGTCACACCTGCGGGATCAGAGTCGACCAAACCGCCGCCTGCTGGGGCCGCGACCCACTCGATGGCCCGATGGTAGCGCCCGCAGGCGCCTTCACCGCCATCTCAGCAGGCTGGAATCGTTCGTGCGGGATCAAAACCGACAACACCGTCATCTGCTGGGGCTACAACCTCAGGGAGAGGGATGCGCCTCCAGGCGCCTTCACCGCCATCTCAGACGGCAGCAACCACTCGTGCGGGGTCAAAACCGACCACACCGCTGTCTGCTGGGGCGCCAACTGGTGGGGCCAGACGGATGCGCCTCCAGGCGCATTCACCACCATCGCGGCCGGCTACAGCCACTCGTGCGGGATCAGAACCGACCACACCGCTGTCTGCTGGGGCGGGAACGACGCCGGGCAGGCGGACGCGCCTCCAGGCGCATTCACCACCATCGCGGCCGGCTACTACCATTCCTGCGGGATCAAAACCGACCGAACCGCCGTCTGCTGGAACTGGACGACGAACCTCCCGGCTGGCGTCTCCTGGTCGGGTTGAGCCCATGAACCTCGGCGGCGATGAGGCTCTGAAAGCGAGTCGAGCAATTTGAGGGCACGCGGGTTGGTGGCCGTCCATCGGTGGTTGGGTTGGCCCGGCATTCATGTCGGGGGTCGTCGCAACGACAACCACATGGTGGAGGTGTCGTGATGGTGATTGCTCTGGGCTCGTGGGTGGCAGATGGGGTGTGGGCGGCGGTGGAGCCTCTGGCTGCGGTGCGAAAGGAGGTGAGGGGCCCTTTGGACCGCCAACGCGGCCAACGACGAGACCATGTAGGAGCCCACATTGGCCGAAGCTGCCCGCCGCGGCCCGCACCTCGACATCGAGAACCTCCAGCAGCCCGGTCGCTGGAAGTTTGCTAGGTGTCTGGGCGGTCCTTAGCCTGCCGACCTATGCCCTCGTCTTGCAGTCTGTTCAGTCGGCGACGGCCGCGGGGAGCGATTGCTGCGCTCGCTGTCGTGGTGGGGTTGTTGGTGTCGGTTCTCGGCGTCGTCGGGGCCAGCGCGCAACCTGTTTCTGAGGCCCAGCCCACATCTCAGGACATCCAACAACGCGACCAGCTCATCGCCAACCAGGAGAACCTGCTCAACACCTACCGCTGCCTGTTCAACGTCGATATCGACGCGGTCCCCGGCAAGTGCCCGAACCCCACGACCGTCTCCCCCGGAGCCACCCCGCAAAGCCCCACCCCACAAGACCTCGCGGTGCGCGACCGGCTCATCGCCGACCAAGAAGCACTCCTCAACGTCTACCGCTGCCAATACGACGTCGACACCCAACTCGTCCCCGGTGGCTGCGCCGACGACACCCCAACTCCGTCCGCCGACGACACCCCAACTCCGTCCGCCGACGACACAGCCCAAAACACCGCCAACCCCTTCCTCGCCGTCTCAGCCGGCAACGGCCATTCGTGCGGTATTAGAGCCGACCGAACCGCCGTCTGCTGGGGCGACCACAGCTATGGGCAGGCGGACGCGCCCGCCGGCCCCTTCGCCGCCGTCTCCGCCGGCAACGACCATTCGTGCGCTATCAGAACCGACCAGACCGCTGTCTGCTGGGGTTTGAACAGCGACAGACAGACGGATGCGCCCGCTGGACAGTTCACCGCCATCTCAGCCGGTACGGACCATTCGTGCGCTATCAGAACCGACCGAACCGCTGTCTGCTGGGGTTTCAACAACGACGGGCAGGCAGATGCGCCCGCTGGACAGTTCACCGCCATCTCAGCCGGCAACGAGCATTCGTGCGGGATCAAAGCCGACCGAACCGCCGCCTGCTGGGGCGACAACAGCCGCGGGCAGGCGGACGCGCCCGCTGGACAGTTCACCGCCATCTCAGCCGGCAGCGGCCATTCGTGCGCCATCAGAACCGACCGAACCGCCGCCTGCTGGGGCGACAACAGCCGCGGGCAGGCGGATGCGCCCGCTGGACAGTTCACCGCCATCTCGGTTGGCGGCGGCCATTCGTGCGGTATTAGATCCGACCGATCCGCCGTCTGCTGGGGCTGGAACAGCTGGGGACAGGCGGATGCGCCCGCTGGACAGTTCACCGCCATCTCAGCCGGCTGGCACCATTCCTGCGCCATCAGAACCGACCGATCCGCCGTCTGCTGGGGCAAGAACAGTCGCGGGCGGGCGGATGCGCCCGCTGGACAGTTCACCGCCATCTCCGTCGGGGAAGTCTATTCCTGCGGTATTAGAGCCGACCGATCCGCCGTCTGCTGGGGCTGGAACAGCGACGGGCAGGCGGATGCGCCCGCTGGACAGTTCACCGCCATCTCAGCTGGGTGGAAGCATTCGTGCGGTATTAGAGCCGACCGATCTGCCGTCTGCTGGGGCTTGAACAGCTGGGGACAGGCGGATGCCCCCGCTGGACAGTTCACCGCCATCTCAGCCGGCAGCGGCCATTCGTGCGGTATTAGAGCCGAGCAAACCGTCGCCTGCTGGGGCTTGAACTTCCGCGGGCAGGCGGACGCCCCCTCGGGAGCGTTCACCGCCGTCTCAGCGGGCGCGAACCATTCGTGCGCCATCAGAGCCGAGCGAACCGCTGTCTGCTGGGGCTTGAACAGCGACGGGCGGGCGGACGCGCCCGCGGGACAATTCACCGCCATCTCAGCCGGCACGGACCATTCGTGCGCCATCAGAACCGACCAGACCGCCGTCTGCTGGGGCAAGAACAGCGACGGACAGGCGGACGCGCCCGCGGGACAATTCACCGCCATCTCAGCCGGCACGGACCATTCGTGCGCCATCAGAACCGACCAGACCGCCGTCTGCTGGGGCTGGAACAAACACGGGCAGGCGGACGCGCCCCCAGGACAATTCACCGCCATCACAGCAGGCAACGGCCATTCGTGCGCCATCAGAACCAGCGGTACCGCCTTCTGCTGGGGCTTCAACTACCGCAACTACCTCGGGCAGGCGGATGCGCCCGCGGGACAGTTCACCGCCGTCTCATCCGGCGGCGCCCATTCGTGCGGGATTAGAGCCGACCGATCCGCCGTCTGCTGGGGCTGGAACAGCGGCGGGCAGGCGGACGCGCCCACAGGACAATTCACCGCCATCTCAGCGGGCTGGAAGCATTCGTGCGGGATTAGAGCCGACCGATCCGCCGTCTGTTGGGGTTTGAACGGCTGGGGACAGGCGGACGCGCCCACAGGACAATTCACCGCCATCACAGCAGGCACGAACCATTCGTGCGCCATCAGAACCGACCGATCCGCCGTCTGCTGGGGCTGGTACAGCTGGGGACAGGCGGACGCGCCCACAGGACAATTCACCGCCATCACAGCCGGCACAAACCATTCGTGCGCCATCAGAACCGACCAGACCGCCGTCTGCTGGGGCATTAACAGCGGCGGGCAGGCGGACGCGCCCACAGGACAATTCACCGCCATCACAGCAGGCAACGGCCACTCGTGCGCCATCAGAACCGACCAGACCGCCGTCTGCTGGGGCATTAACAGCGACGGGCAGGCGGACGCGCCCACAGGACAATTCACCGCCATCACAGCCGGTGCCGGCCACTCGTGCGCCATCAGAACCGACCAGACCGCCGTCTGCTGGGGCATTAACAGCGACGGGCAGGCGGACGCGCCCACAGGACAATTCATCGCCATCACAGCCGGCACTCGGCATTCGTGCGCTATCAGAACCGACGGAAACGCCATCTGCCGCGGTTGGCTGATCCGGAGCTGAAACAGCACCGTGCCGGCGGACGCGCCCGCCGGCACGGGCTAGTTCACCGCCATCACAGCCGGCCAGTGGCATTCGTGCGGGATCAGAGCCGACAGCACCGCCGTCTGCTGGGGCTGGAACGGCGAGGGGCAGGCGGATGTGCCGGCGGGCCGGTTCACCGCCATCTCCGCCGGCTATAGGCATTCGTGCGGGATCAGAGCCGACAGCAACGCCGTGTGCTGGGGCCACCCCGGTTTTGGCCAGTTGGATGCGCCAGCGGGCATGTCCGCCGTTGCCTAGCCCTTGGGCAGTAGTCGGGCGGTGGCGCTGTCGAAAGGGGCCAGCGCGCAGGGCCGGCCCGGTTGCACCACCGTCCCGTGCCGCCACCCTTCCATCCAGCTCGACGCCAGCTTCGCACCTGGTCCCCTCAGCGTCGAGTGCTGGTCGAGCCGCGACCCGGCCGCCCCTTGGTACTCGGGAGCCTGGCAGTGGCCTGCCTCTGGGCTGTGGACCGAGGGGGGCTGCTGGTTCGGCTACCCCGGCGAGCGGGTCTGGGTGGTCGTGGATGGCGTGAAGTCCAACGTCCTTAGCGTCCCCTAGCCCTCTCTGTGCATTTGACGGGTTCACTATTCTTCGTCAGCGCTTCTGTTCGAGCTCATGGTGGCCTCCACGGACCTGGCGGAGGAAGCGCTCCAAGTGTGCGCGGAGATGTATGTGCAGGCCAGTCTCTGATTCCTGCTCAGGAAGTGTGCGGGACCTTCAAGTAAGTGATGTCGGGTTCCATGTTGTTGACACTGCAAGCGGGAGGCTGTCGAGGGTCCAACGGGGCTCGGCACCCAGTGCTTTGTCCGTTCCTTATGATCCAGCTCAGGCCGCTCCTTCTGTCGAAAAGGCTGTGTCTGAAAAAGGAGTCATCCAGGCCAATAGCGAATATATGTCTATGTCCCAATGAGCTTATTGTGAAAGAGCTTACCGGTATTCGAAGTGTGTGAATGGTGAGGACATCTTCGCTTATGGCAACCTGGATTTGCCAGCACACGAGCCGAGGGGAGCTGTTCCCACATGCGAGTCCATAGCCATGATGATACCACCGAGTTTCCGCCATCTGAATGTTGTCGAATTGGATTGGCGGTGTGGGTAAGCGCCTCCATGAACGCGACCTGACGAGTGTGGTCTCGGGAGCTGATCGTCCCGTTTCGTTTTGGTATGCCTGGCGCCATGAGATGGATGTGGGCATGGTCTCTTCGACGTTTATGAAGGTCCAGCAGTATGGATAGTTGTCGGCGGTCAGAGCGCAATCGCCGTCGAGGTCTATGAATGTTCCGCTGGGAGGAGTCATTGGGGTAGGGTCACGGAAACCTGCCCGTGGATGATAGAGCTTAGGCGGCGTGTACCAAAATCGGCCCCAGCATTCTAGATTATTCTCAAAGGGCGCTGTGCCCTTGATCCCGCACCAATCGTAATTTTCGCGACTGGAAGCGGAAATTTTGCTGAATTGCCCGCGGGGTGCTGTTCTTCGATTGTGGTTTCCGCTGAGATAGACATTGCAATCACGCAAATTGCCTACTGCCGGAATGCCATAAATGCTGGAGATGCCTACACTGAATTCGCGATCTTGTATTGTGGGATCGAATTCAAGGTTGTCGAGGCATTCCAAGTCCCACACGCGCCCCCAGCAGTGGACTGTCTTGTCAATTCTTATAGCGCAAATGCTCCTAAACCCTATGTCGAAATCCGTGAACTGACCTGAAGGTACATCAGCCATAAACTCCCTGGCGCAATCCCCGCTCTCACGGTCGTTGCTGCACTCTCGGTCGATCGGCCTATGGTTGTAGCAATCTAGGGTCTGATCGGTTCTAAGCCCGCAAAATAGAGCCCCGCCATTGTCGATCTTTGTGTATGTGCCTTGCGGGAGTGGGTCGTATCGCTCGCTATGGCAGGCGATGGTTTGGTCGGCCATGATGCGGCAGTCGCCAGCTACTTGGCCTCTTGTCGTATCTAGCATTTGTGGTCCGTGCCGTGTTCCTCCTTGGCCGGTGATGTTCCAGGTTGTGAGTCCTTTGATTCCTTGGTGGAGCAGGTCGAGGCCGTAGAAGGCGATTTCGATGAGGACGAGGTATTTGACGGCTTTTCTGACGGTACGGCTCTTGCGCTTGACGCTGTCGAGGGCTTCGTCTAGGACGGTCGAGGCGGCGGATTCTTCGGCTTTGTCCTGCAGTTTCTGCTGGAAGAGGCTGTTGGCGTCGGTTCCGGGTTTGGGGATGTCAACGAAGCAGTCGGCAACATGCCCGGCGATCTGCGAGAACGACGGGGTGCCGGCGCCTTTCAGCTGGTCTTGGGCGCACTCGATGAGCACGTCTACTGCGGCGGCAAGCGTGTCGCTGTCCAGCGCGCCGAGCGGGTCGAGGGTTTCCACCACGAAGACGGCGGCGTCGGCCACAAGCGCTTCTGCTTCGGCCAGGTTCTTGAAGCCGATGGTGTGGTCGCCGGGGGCCGCTGGACGGGGGATGTCCACCTGCACGGTCGCCAGCGGCGGCACGAACACCCTCTGCTCGTCGCTGAACGCGCTGTGGGCGACCGACCAGGCCAAGCCCCCGAGCGTCGAGTCGACACCGCTCAGCACCGGGCGGAGGTAGCCGTCCCCGCCCTTGATCTCGATGAACTGGGCGAATGTGCGGTTGTTCGCCATCTTGGCCCGCACCGACTCGCCGGGGCCGTTCTCATAGCACATTCGGATCGCCGCCGCCGTGGTTCCCTCGTCTGACTCGGTGGCCTGCTCCACCCAGCTGGGCAACGCGCCGGATGCGCACTCGGGAGTGTCAACTCGCGCCCCTGCAACCTCCAGCGCGGTCTGCACAGCAGACTCGCCCAACTCGACCAGCTCATCGACGGCTTCGACGGCTTTGTCTATGGCCACCTCGGCGACCTCGACGACCTTCTTCGCCGCCTTCACGGCGACTTCGCCGGCCTTGATCACCGGGTCGGTAATCCAGCCCCAAAGCGACCACTGCTGGATCTCCGCGGTCAACACCCCGTCGTCGATCCGGTAGTCGGCCTCCTCGGGCACCCAGTCCTGCACCTGGTCGTCCCACCGCACCAGCACCAACACCTGCTGCTGCAACTCGCTTAGGTTGCTTACATCCCAGCGCACCGTGATCGGCGCCCGCACCGGCCCCGAGCGCTCCACGCCCACCGGCTCGCCGCCCACCTCATCGCCGAACTCGCCAAGCGGCTCGCGGATCACCACCTCCGCCCGCCCGTCGATAGCCCCGGCGGGAACCGACACCGACACCCGCCCGCCCGACACCACCGCCCCCGCGGCGCCAACCGACTGCTGCGCCAGCACTGCCCGATCCTCAGGCCCCGGCACCACCACCACCTGCTGGGGCGGTCGCTCCGGCTCGACAGGCCCCGCAGGGCGACCGTCCACGCAGCCGCCGGGCACAATCTGGGTGTCCACGCCGAACAGGCACCGATACACATTCAACAAAGCTTC
This sequence comes from Candidatus Poriferisocius sp., assembly GCF_965208355.1. Taxonomy (GTDB): domain Bacteria; phylum Actinomycetota; class Acidimicrobiia; order Acidimicrobiales; family Bin134; genus Poriferisocius. The sequence continues at coordinate 145,976 of NZ_CBDBOM010000002.1, read as the reverse complement.
CTGGTTTGCGACCAGCTCGTCGCGCACCGCCACGTCCTGGCGACTAGCAGTGCCCTCGAACACCCCCGGCCGCGTCGGCCCCAGCGCCGGCTGGCCGTCCGCGCAGCCGCCGGGCACCACCTCGACATCCACGCTGAACAGGCACCGGTAGGTGTTCAGCAGCGACTCCTGCGCCGCGATCAACTCATCGCGCACCACCACGTCTTGAACCGTCGCCTCGCCGGACGGCTCCTGCGCTGCCGCCCCAGCAGGCCCCAGAGCCGTCGCCGCCACGCACAAAGCGACAGCAACAGAAACCAGCCTGCGGCCGCGACGACAAGGCACGGCTGAGGATACTAGTGGGCACCCGTCCCGCAGCGGAATGCCCCCGGTCCTGCGCCACCTCGGAAACTGTCGGAGGCTCCCTTGTCAAGCGGCGGGTTTGAGGGGTTGTTTTCGGGTGTTTTCGTCTCGCCATATTCGGCGGATGACTCGGTTGGCGAGATGGCGATTGTGGGCTCGTCGGCCTCTCCTTTTCCATCAATGACATGGTTACCTCCTAATCGAGGTGACCGGCCAAAGGGGGGATACTCAAGGGGTGCTCGCAACACCGCTGTGCCCGTCCGCTCCCCGCAACCTGCGGGAACCCCCCGCAGCGGGCACCGCCAGACGAACAACGCTAACAGCAAAGCGGCGAAAGGCGAGGCGGGGGCGCAGGGCGCAGGAAGCAGAACGGGATAAGCGCGTCGAAGTGAGCGACCAGCGCTCACCCCTCGTTCTAGTGACGCTTGCTCTCTTCTTCGGTCGGTTTGGCGATGTCTCTGGCTCGGGTCGTCCTGTTACCAGCGTTCTTGGTGGTACTCGCGTGACAGGCGGGTCTCCTCGTGTGCCGAGTACCAGCTTGTTGTGAATGCCTCGTGTGCGTTCTCAAGCGCTTCTCCTGTGGATGCCATGTAGACGGCGCGCGTCAATTCCATGTGGGCATCTTCTGCTTCGGCTGGCAGGCAGCGGGCGCATTGGCCCTGTTCGCAGACGGATTGGGTGTGAAGGCTCGCTGTGGTGGTCCAAGGGCCTACGTCCAAAAGCAGGTTGTGGTGGTGCCAATTGTCGTCGATTCGTGTGTCACATATCGCCAACAGCCGGTGTGCGGCCTCGGCCACAGGTGGGTGATCGAGAGCGCACCTGTTCTCGCATGGCCCGTCTGGATTCTCAAAGTAGCCGCACTCGCCAACCGGCTCGCGCAGCCAGCGAGCCACCCAGCACCCCGGATACGCGGGTTCGCGTCCGCCTAGCTCGGCCTCCCACTCGCCGCACACGCGGCACCTGCGATGGCCCAACAGAGCGCGCTCGGCGCCGGTGATGTCTGGGGCGCTCACCCACATCTCAGGCGAGGCGCAAACCTCGCAGAGTCGTCTGCCGTCTCTGTGCGCCCACACTTGGTGGACGGGCCGGTCGCCGATTTCGCCAAAGGACAGCAAATCGCGAAGATCCGCCATGGAGCGCGGGCAGCGGGTGTTGGAAACACGCTTCCATTTCAGGCGCATCTTCTCCGCGTCGGCTGCTTCGTCGGTGGCCCAGTCTTCTGTCATCAGACTATTGGTTCCCATGTACTGGTCCGGGGCCTCGTACCCCTGTGGCGGCTTGGATGCCGCTAGCCGGTCCACTGCGATCGGCAGTTCGATTGGCCGGTCAATATGCCTCTACGCCATCGATGATGGGCGGGTTGATCTCGCCTGACGGCGGCGCGTCTACCAATCTCATCGTCGGCTCAGCTTCGTCAGCTGGAGTGTCGACCTCGATCGCCTGGTACCAGGGGGACCGCGGGCCTTCCCGTATTGCCCCGGCGAGGGTGACTTTGAGCTTGATTGTGCGGTCGGGAATGTCGTCTGGAACCCCCCATTTTCTGGCTGACTCAATGATGCGGTCGGCATGCGTTCTCCAGTTCATTGATTGGTCGAACCGGCAGTGCTCGTGGAGCCACCTATCAAGCGGGCTCACTCCGGCCAGCAGCACTTGGTCGATCTGGCATTGGACCGCGATGGGGATCGGCTTCTCATCGGCCCGCCACTGCCGGTAGGCGTGCACAGCTTTGATGGCGATGGAGCGTCCCTCGGCTTTGGCTATCCGGGTTGCCAGGCTTTCATCGGGCTTGAGGCCTCTCGCCTCTAGGTCCTCATTCATCGGGATGAGCCGTTGTCGCCGCCGCCACGACGAGATGTTGTTGGCTGATGTCGCAAACGAGGGTTCGTGGTTTGTGGAAATCCATGTGGTGATGCTTGGCCTGCCGGTGTATTCGTCCCGCCCCTTTCGCTCTATGCTCACAAGGTCGCCGCCGCTCAGCTTTTTCAGCTCTTCGAGGCCGTCGCGGGTTTCTTTGGCTCGCATCCTCTCTCCCATCTCCGAGAGCGTCAAGAGACGTGCTGCCTCCACCACGCCCATCCCGAATCGGCCGCCCAGCTTGTCGAGACGCGATTCGGCCCTCACAGGCGGGCCTCCTGCCAGCTCGGTCACCAGGTTTACCAGGGTCGACTTCCCGCTACCGCCATTGCCCTTCAAGACGACCACGCCGTGGTCCTTCCAGGCCTCCAGCAAGGTCCACCCGATCTGCGCCAGCACATAGTCGGCCATCTCCGCTAGCCCCCAGTCAACGAGCGTTTGATCGAGCAAGGGAGTGGGCCGCGGCTGGCCATCGCCCCATTCGTAGGTTATGGCCGTCTTTTGCGACCACAGGGTGCGGTCTAGCGGGTCGACCTTCACACTTCTGTCGTCCTCGTCCCAACGGACGATGGCATCCTGCCAGGGAACGCCCTCCACCCTCTCGCAAGTGTCGATGTCGAATAGCGCCAGGGGATCCCTGCTGGCCTGTAGCTGCAATTCGATGGGGGCGGAGCGCACTTCGGCGGCCCTTAGTGCGGACGCCAGCCAGCGCTCGTCGTCTGCGTCGGGGTCCCACTCCTCGTCGTTCTCGCAATGAACCTTATCCATTTCCCGATTCAAGATCGCCTTGGCGTCGGCTTTGGAAATCCCCACGTAGGTGCGGCCGTCTGGTCTCCACCAGTTGCCGACCAGGTGCATCACCCCAAGATCGCGGAGCGCCCGTATTGCCTTGGCCTGCGCCTCCCTCCGGATGGCTGGGCGGCCTGGGTGCGGCTCTTCATCGCTGCCCGACTCCTTTGAGTGGACTTTGCACAGCGGCTCCTCAGCGCCAGAGTCGGCAGCAGGGTTCTTGCACATATGCCCCTGCCGCGTCGTCGCAGAGCACAGATGGCCGCTCTCCCGCAGCACCTGCTCCCGTGCAGCGGCCTGCTCTTCTGCCTCCTTCTCCTTATAGGCGCGCTGAAGCAGCTCGCAGGCCTCAACCTCTGCCTTTGTGGCTGGCCACTCGGCGCAGTTCGGATGCCCATACTCACACGGCATTCAGCGCGCCTCGCGTTTCGCTTGCAGCCCTCAAAGACATACCGGACAATTCACCTCTACCCTCGCCCGATATCTCATAAACCCCCGAGCCCCTTTTTCGAGATATCTCCTCTGAACGGGATTGAGTGTCGGGTATGTCGGCGAGTCGCTGTAACCCACGCGCCACTGTCCAGAGGTTGACGCGGCGTCTCCCGCTTGGGCCGAGGCGGTCAACTCCCACCACCTGATCCTCCCAAGCAAGCCAAGCAGCACTTGACCCGACCAGGAACCCACATGCCCTGTCGCGCTGGAACTGCCCCTTCTGATCAAGTCAACTGAAGCCGGCATTGCCCTCATCGGCACACCTCCTCCTCGGGAAACGCAGAGTCGGGGTAATTTCGCCTACGAGACCCCAGGTCGCGGTCGGCGGTCTCCGCCCGCCTTTCCAGCCACGCTTCGAGGTCGGCGATTCGCCAAACCGTCACACCCGGCGACAGCCGCAGGGGCCGCGGAAAATCGGAATGGCCGTGCCCGCGCGCCCACCGCCACAAAGTGGCCTGGCTGATGCCGAGCCACACAGCGGCCTCCGCCGGCCGAATGACCTGCGGTGATCTGTGGTCCATACTGCCTCCTGAGAGTGATGACGACTCATTGAGACCGTATCTATGAAATTTGCCCGTGCAGCCGGGTACACCGGGAGATTCGACGACTTTTTCCCAGATTCCTGCCCAATCAGTCCCAAAGCAGATCGCTTTCATGAGACACCAGCCAAGAGTTCTTCCCTGCTTTGTCCACGGGTGAAATCAGTAGGCCCGGTCCAAGGATGCTCGTGGGGCCAATCGAGCCAGTAGGGGTCCTGGATTGGCCACGACCTTCAAGAATGTCTCGCAGTTCCCCTCTTGATGCGGATGCTGTCGGGCTGCGCGCCGAAACAACAGCAAAACACCCCGACAACCAGTGGCCGATCACCCTCGACCTCGAACCGAAACCACAGGACATGAGGTACTGGTGCTGAGTTGCCGTCGCCGAAGCCACGCTGATGGCTGTTGTCAACCACACGCAATAGCGGCTATAGCTATTCGCCCGTGCGAAGAATCCTGAAGCTCCAACCCGTTGCGCTGCTTGTCGCTGCCGTTGGCCTGGTAGCGGTGCTGCTCACACCCGTCGCCTCCGCCCAGACCCAAAACGACGTGGAAGTGAGAGATCAGCTGATCGCCAACCAAGAAGACCTGCTGAACACCTACAGATGCCAGTTCGGGGTGGACACCGGCGTGGTTCCCGGCGGATGCCCGACGCCTGATCGGATCGAGCCTGGACCCGCTCCCGCGAATCCCACACAGAACGACATCGACGTGCGGGACGGGCTGATCCAAAGCCAAGAAGCCCTGCTGAACATCTACCGATGCCAGTTCGACGTTGACACCCAGCTCGTGCCCGGCGGCTGCGCGGCAGACGGCGTTGAAGGGGGCCAGCAGCCAGACGACGCACCGTCAATCGACCCGCCTTCTGAATCGGCTGTCATCGGCGTGCTCGACGGGCTGGCGGTAGAGGCCGAGTACGAGGGTTCGGGATATGTGCGCGCCGAATTCGAGCATGACCGGGGCTACCTGTGCGACAACGCAGGCACCGACCCCTACACAGGCATCTCGTTCAGTCCATCTACTTGCGACGTGGACCACATCGTCGCTGCCCAAGAAGCGTTCGAGTCCGGGGCCTGGGCGTGGGACACAGCACGCCGGATGGCGTTCGGCAACGACGCTGAGAACCTGGTTGCGACCCGAGATTGCGTCAACCGATCCAAAGGGGCGCGCGACATGGCCGAATGGTCGGGCCGGATCGGAAGCGGCGTGTGCCAAGGAACAGAAACCACCGTTGAAGGGCGGTGCTTCATGGCCCAAGAGATGGTGCAGGTCAAAGCCGCCTACTCCCTGTCCGTAGACCAAGACGAAAAAGATGCTTTGACAACAGCACTAGCCGACTGCTCTGGCCGCAGGTTTCCCAGCACCTTGACAGGATCAATCACCGGAACAATCGAAGCCAACTCCGACTGCCACCCCGCCTACAGCCCATGCTTGCCCAACCTGCCCGGAGACGCAATCAACTGCGGCGACCTAACCGCCGCCCAGAAACCCGTCACCGTGCTGGTGCCAGGAGTGGACCCGTACCGGCTGGATCGAGATGGGGATGGGAGGGGTTGCACATCCTGAGCACGAGCAGTGTGGCGGCGCCCATTTGCTCTCAATCGCAAACAACAAAGTGCGAGTCTCGCGGCGTGAAACGGACGACATTCACTTGCACATCGGAAGTGTCGCCATCTTCTCGCCTCCGCCGCCTCTCCCAAACGATCCACACCTCCTCGAAGTGCCGCCGTTCGATCTTCGACTCGAAGGCCAACCATGATTTGGGGCGTTTAAGCAGGGCTTCCATGTCGTGGGCCACCCCGATGGCGTAGACCGGGTCGAGAGCAATGACTAACCACTTGTCGCCAGCGAGCGCGCCAGCCTGGTCCTTTTTTGCCTTGCCTGCAATCACCCGATTGATCGGCTCAGCGGACTCAGAGCTTCCGATGATCGAGTAGTCCAACTGATAGCCGTCGTAGGAGACGGTCATGCCGCCGGCTGTACCGCTTGGGGGTTTCTCTGCAAGAAAGGAGGGAAAGACCAACAACCTGCCCCCTGGCTTCAGATGCGGGCTTATGCGCTGATTGGCGAGGCTCACAGCCCCCTCGAATGTTCCCATCTGACTCTCCGCCCACACCAGGTGCTTCAACAAAAGCCCGTCGATCTCAGAGCTGCGCTGTTTCCGCTCTTTGGCATCTTTGACCAGAGCTTCCCATTCGGGTCGGAAAAGGGTGTCTGTCATGTTCACCGACGCGTGCCAGCGATACCTGAGTTGGCCGCTGGCCTCCTTCATCGCACGCGGCCTCCCCGACCGGGGCCATTTGCCCCACTGCTCGCCCATTTCGCTAGTCAGTTCGGTGAACTCGACGCGCACCGGCGAGGCACCAGAGCCGGGAAGGAACATGTCCACGTCGTGGGTGCCGCCAGGTTCCGAGGGATGCCGACACACAAGTCGGCAACCGACCATGATTTGCTCTAGCGCATAGAGGCAGACCTCCTCGTTGGTTCGGCGGGCGTGCTCCAGCGACGGCTGGGCTCGGGCGATCGCGGCCGAGAAGGGACGCCTCTCCAGCAAATGCGCATAGGCATCCAAATGAACGCTGACTTCGCTCCCACCTTCCTTGGCAAGCCCACCGAGCGAGCGCCTGACCCATTCGTCACCACCGGCGCTTGCCCGTTGTTCCAACTCCCTTTCAATCTGCCCAACAGCCTGATCGCCGAGTCGCACCATTGTGCCGACATGCTCAAACACGTCCCCTAACTCGAACTCGACGGCCATTCCTGCCTCGTGACGCGTGGCAATTGCATAGGAGAAAGCGGCCCCCAATCTGAAGGGACGCCCAGGGGAATGCTCCTGGCTCAAACACTCCGAGTACAGGTAGCTGCTCTGCCCCTCAACGTCTCTGCCTTCACGCCAGTCAGCCTCGGCTCGCAGATGATCGGCTATCCGGCCCCATGCTGCTCGCAGTTCGCTCAAGGCTCAGTCCCCTCCAGTCCCATGACCTAGTGTCCGGCTCTTCGAGGTCTCCAGTGCGGCACCCTATCTGCCGGAAGTGGGATTCCCGATCTGCCTTTTGTTCTCTGCTGTCGGCGCGGCCGAAGACTGCCCCAAGTGTTGGCCTAGAGTCGCCCCATGGTCTTGGACGGGCATGTCAGCCTCAGCGAGCTGGTTGAGCGGTTGGCGAACCGTTCCCGCCGTGGCCGCACCGAGGCGACTGTCCAAGCAGATGTCCGGATGCTTCTCTTGGCCGCGGGTTTGAACCTCACCGAGGGCGATGTGCTGGATGTCGAGTTGGAAGCACCGCTTGCCGATCGCCGCCGGATCGACGTTGAGATGGGCCGCACCGTCATCGAGGTGAAGCGGAGCCTGGCGCCACAGGGGGCTCTGGGTGAAGCGGCCACCCAGCTCGCCGGGTACGTCGAGATGCGGAGCCGAAGCCTTGCACAGCAGTACGTGGGCATCGTCACCGACGGGCGCGATTGGCACCTGTTCCACCACACGGACGGCCTGCTGGTGGAAGTCGCGGAGCACCACGTGGATGCGGCGGCGCCCAACGTGGAAGCGCTGGTTACCTGGCTGTCCTCGGTGCTGACCACTGAGGAAAGGGTCATCCCGACCAGACAGGCGCTTGCCGATCGGATCGGGGCCGCCAGCCCGGGGCACGATTTGGAGCGGGCGGCGCTGCGCGCCCTTTACGACGCCCACCGCAGCCATCCCGAGATCGCTATCAAGCGGGAGCTGTGGGCGAAGCTGCTGACGACGGCGCTGGGCACCCAGTTCAGCGCCGATGAGGAGGACCTGTTCATCGAGCACACGCTTTTGGTGGCTACCGCGGAGTGCGTCGCGCACGCAGTCCTGGGCTACTCGATCTCGCAGTTGCCCCCCGGAGACCTTTTGCGAGGGGATCTCCTCTCGCAAGGGTCCCAGATTCACGGAGTCGTCGAGCAGGACTTCTTCGATTGGCCGCTGGACTGCGGCGGCGAGGGGAGGCGATGGGTCAGCTCACTTGCGCGCAGGCTTGAGCAATTCGACTGGGGAGCCGTCACCCACGACGTGATGAAGACGATCTACGAGTCTGTCATCACCGTCGAGACCCGACGGCGACTCGGGGAGTACTACACACCGGACTTCCTGGCCGAGGCCATCACCGAGCAGGTGGTCGCCGACCCCCTCGCTGAGACGGTCATGGACCCGGCCTGCGGATCGGGCACGTTTCTGTTCCACGCTGTCCGGCGTTATCTGGAGGCGGCCGACAAGGCCGGGATGTCCAACGGCGATGCCGTCGCAGGCGTCTCCTCGCACGTCTTCGGCGTTGATGTCCACCCCGTCGCGGTGACGCTGGCCCGCGTCACCTACCTGCTGGCTATCGGCGCCGAGCGGCTTTCGGCGCCTGACAGACGGGAACTGCGGGTCCCCGTGTTCCTCGGCGACAGCGTTCAATGGGGCCAACGGAGCGACATCTTCGCCTCAGAGACGCTCAACGTCAGTACCGACGACGGGGCGGAGATGTTCGCCGACCAACTCCGATTCCCGCAGAGGCTCCTAGACGATGCTGACACATTCGACGCCCTGGTTGCCGAAATGGCCGATTCAGCCACGAACCGGGAAAGAGGGAAGGACGCTCCGTCGTTTGCTGGAATTGCAAGGCGACACGGCCTCTCCGGGGATGACCGGGACACCGTAGAGGCGACGTTCAAGACGATGTGCCGCCTGCATGATGAGCGCCGCGACCACATCTGGGGCTACTACGTGAGGAATCTGGCCCGACCCGCGTGGCTGTCCCGCAAGGAGAACCGGCGAACTGTTCTGGTGGGAAACCCGCCGTGGCTCGCGTACCGGTACATGACCGATGCCATGAAGGCCGTTTTCCAGTTGATGGCGAAGGAGCGGAAGCTGTGGGCTGGAGGGAACGTCGCTACTCACCAAGACCTCGCCGATCTGTTCGTCGCCCGCTCTGTGGAGCGATACCTTGCACCTGGTGGTCGGTTCGCGTTTGTGATGCCTGCGGGGGTGCTCTCTCGCGGGCAGTCAGCAGGTTTCCGCTCGGGGGTGTTCCCGCTCATAAGCGGTGGCAGCACTGACGTTGTGTTCGACCCCGCCTGGGACATCTCGCCGATCAGTCACCGCTTCTTTCCTCGCACCGCATGCGTCGTCTTCGGAATGCGCTCGGACAGGCACTCCTCGCTGCCTGAGCAGGTGGAGCGGTGGTCGGGCAACCTGTCCGACCCGGGTGCCCCGTGGGATGAGGTCCAGGGGGCCATCGAGCGCGAGGTGGGCGAACGGGTCAGCCTCGACGCCGCAGAGCAGGTCGAATCGCCCTACAAGGAGCGCTTCGCCAACGGCGCCAACCTCTATCCGCGAATGTTGGTAATTGTTGATCCCGACAAGGAGCCACCGCTTGGGGCCGGCGAGGGCCGTAGACCAGTGCGCTCGTCGAGGGGCATCTACGAAAATCCCCCCTGGAAGTGGATGGACGACCTCGAAGGCGTCATCGAATCGCAGTTCATTCACCAAGTGCTGCTCGGCGAGTCGGTCATGCCCTACTGGCAGCGAAGCCCCTTCGAGGCGATCCTTCCGCTTCGCAAGGGCAAGATCATGCGAGATGAGGAAATCGACGACCATCATGGGCTAAAGCGCTGGTGGCACGAAGCGCGCCCGTTATGGGATGAGCACGGCGAAGGCGAGCATTCCCTCGATGAGAACATCGACCACTACGAAAAGCTGACCTCCCAGTTCCCCCTCGCCCCGATCCGTGTGGTCTACGGCGCTTCAGGGATGCACGTCACTGCCTGCCGGGTGGTGGATCGGCATGCCATCGTGGAGCACCAACTCAACTGGGCTGCCGTGCGATCTACCGAGGAGGCCCAATACCTGTGTGCCATCCTGAACAGCGTGACTGTTACGAAGGCCGCGGAGCCTTACATGACCTCGGGCAAGGGAGGCGGACGCCACATCTCCCATCTCTGGAGAGTGCCGATGCCGCTCTACGACGATCACAACGATCTCCACACGAGACTCGCCGACCTCGGAAGTCGAGCCGAGCAGTTCGTCGCAGGGCTTGAAATCAAGCCCTCTAAGGCGCACGGACACATGCGTCGGAAAGTCCGCGAGCAACTAGCGGTGAGTGAGGTTGGACAGGAAATCGAAGGGGCCGTCGGAACCCTGCTCGACCAGGCGGGCGCCCTGAGCTGGTAGCCCGCGACCGGTTCAACAAAACGACATGACCCGCGACGCGGATACCCAGCTTCTTGAATCTCCGTCATCTTAAGGAACGTCATCCCAGGAGATACCGAAGGGCGAGGTCCTCCGGCTTGACCACTCAGCCCTGAGATGATGAATCTGTCTCAGAAATGAACCCTCCACCGGCAGTAGGCAGGTACGAAGCAATGACAACCCCCAGCGCATCTTCCCTGGAAAGCCCACCAAGAAAAGAAGAGCAGATGGCATTTGACGCCATCTGCGCCGTTGAGGACGTATCGCGCCACAGGTGGCTGCGGGAAAGCACCGTGAAGGGAGTGCGCACTCCAGACTTGGAGGTGGTCATCAACGGCCTCGTCGTCACAGTCGAGATCACAGCGCACACAAACAGCGCAATCAACGCGCTCTTCAACACAGCGGAAAAAATCAACCCTGTAAAGGCAACCAAACTTTCTCACGACTGGGTGGTCTACGTCTCAGATAGCGACATAGCCCACAGAAGCCAGCGGCGCACTCTTAAAACCCTGGTCAAGGCAATTGAGAAGGTTCTCAAGAAGGCAGAGGAGCAGGGAGGAGCACCCGAAACAATCCAAGAGTGCGCTGCCCAAATGCTCAACTCCGATCCATTTGACCCTTATGAGCATGGGCCTCAATCGGACTGGTGGAAGAGGGTGAACTCCGATGAGTGGAGTCAAGCGGAGGACCCTGACAAACGGGCGCAGGCTGACATTTCAAGCCTCTGTGACTACTGGTATCCGCTCGACCTCGCTGACCGCGTGACAGCCGGGCTGCGTCCACGCCATGTGAGGGTGTCCAAGCCAGCCATTGCGCAAGGAAATGGCGGGAGCATCAATGTCTACCCCACTGCGTCGGGAGGGGCGTGCGTCCTTGAAGCGGTGGACTGCCTAGTGCCAGTGATCCAAGAAGGAATCGACAAGAAGCAAAACAGAGGCCAAATGCAAGGAGTCTCTGGCGATAAGTGGCTTGCCGTATACATCGACGGCGGCTGCGCAGCCTTGCAGCTTGAATCGGCTGCCGAATCCGAACAGCAATCTCAGTTCTTGGGCCAGGGCAATATCGAGTTCACGGAATTCGACGAGGTGTGGGTGATCGGCCCAACCTTCTCAACGAATTCCTTTGCAGTGGTGCGCTTAGCCAAACCAGGCACCGTAGACCAGCGTCACATTGTCCCCAGACCCTAGAGGAGAGAGGACATTGCAACGAGCCTCCTAGACGGCTCCAGCTTCGCTCAAGACCCCCCTCTAGCCCTGCTCTTGGCTTGAGCGAACTGTCATCGACCGAGACCGAAACACGCTAGTGAGGGTTGTCCCAACGCATCCGTGTTCTGAACAACCCGTCGAAATCCTCACGTCTGAGAAGCTCAGCCAGTTGGTCATCAGGCATGGAGGGCATCCTAGCGAGAGCCATTTTTCGGCCAAGCAGTGCTACGTCATTCCCACCTCCCGCACAGGCGGCATCCCAGTATTCCGAACAGCGCCCCTATGGCTTCTTGATATCGCTCACAGTTCCCGTTGTCCTAGGAACCCGGCCACGTCGGCGCACAGCCCTGAAATGTGCCCCATCGCCTCGGCGCTGTCAGACTCCGAGCCGAACGCGTTGCGGGCTGCCGCAGCAGCCGAGGCCAAGAACGCGGTCTCGGCGTTGTCCGGGTCGAGATCGGCCCTCGCCGCTCCCGCCAGATTCCCGAGCGCCGCATGGAGGGCACTCATGGCGCCTGCCAGCTCGTCGATGGCTGGATCAAGCTGGGCTACGACGTGCGGGGGAAAGCACGTCATCGAGCGGCCTCGGGGTTTCGGTGGTCATTAGTCATGGCGGTTGCCTTCCCTATGGGTCGCTGATCTGCTTGCTGGTGCTTGGCGCACTTGCAATCGAGGAGGCGTATTGGGTTGTACTGGACTGCACGAGGGTAGCGGTTTGCTGAGTCGGCCAGCGATGGGGCCGGAGAGTGGAAGCGTGAATTGTTCACCGTCAGCGATTCTGTTCGTCGACATGCGGACATCCTGGTGCGGCGTCCACCATTCTCGAATTGGAGCTGCTGCTGGCCCGGTTGTCATATATTGCGGTTTTTGAGGCCAAGAGTGACAGCAATTTGGACAACACGCTGACTATCTGTTTGCGTTATTGCTGGTCAGAGGTCACAAACCTCTTTCTGTCTGGCGGAGGGGGTGGGATTCGAACCCACGGTGACTTGCGCCACACACGCTTTCCAAGCGTGCCGATTCGGCCGCTCTCGCACCCCTCCCGGAGCAGTCAAATCTATCTCGGCTCGGCGGGCATACCTGAACCGGTTGCCGCTATCCTGTGGCCATCTGGGCCGTGTGCCCGGTTTGGAATGTGATGGTCGGGTCCTGTGCAACGCCAGCCCGTGAACCGAGTCAGGGCCGGGAGGCAGCAGCTCTCAGCGGATCCTGGGGTGTGCCGCAGACCGCCTGGCCATCACTTTCGAGACCGGGATCACACGGCCCAACTGGTTCTGCCCCACTGATTCTGCCCGTCTGAGCCTCATTGTCACTCAGCCTGAGTAAAGTCGGCGCAATGGCCCTACAGGCGCTTTATCGACGGTACCGGCCGGGCTGCTTCGCGGAGCTGCGGGGGCAGGAGCCCGTCGTTCGAGCGCTGCAAAACGCGGTCCAACAGGGGCGGGTCGGCCACGCCTACCTGTTCAGCGGGCCGCGGGGCACCGGCAAGACCAGCACGGCCCGCATCCTGGCCAAGGCCCTCAACTGCACCGACTTGAGCAGCGAGGGCGAGCCCTGTGGCCAGTGCCAGTCGTGCCTGGACATTGCCAACAACGCCTCCTACGACCTCATCGAGTTGGACGCCGCCTCCAACAACAAGGTGGACGATGTCCGCGACCTCATCTCCCGGGTGGCGATGGGCTCTCCCGGCAAGGCCAAGGTGTATGTGCTCGACGAGGTCCACATGCTCACCCCCGGCGCCGAGAACGCCCTGCTGAAGACCCTCGAGGAGCCCCCCGACCATGTGGTGTTCGTGCTGTGCACCACCGAGCCCCACAAAGTGGTGCCCACCATCCGCAGCCGCACCCAGCACTTGGAGTTCAACCTCATCGACGGCGACGTGCTGGCCGACCACGCCCGCTGGGTAGTCGAGCAAGCCGGGCTGGAGGTGGGCGACGATGCCATCGACCATGCCGTACACCGGGGGGCTGGATCGGCCCGGGACACGCTGTCGGCCCTCGACCAGATAGCGGCCGCCGGCGGGGTGGCCGATCGGCTCGACGCTGTGGACGCCGTCATCGACGCCCTGGGCGGCCAGGACTACGGTCCCGCGTTTGTGGCGGTACACGATGCCCTGCGATCGGGACGCGAGCCCCGGATAATCGGAGAGGCAGTTCTCGACCGGCTCCGCAATGCCTTTCTGTCCGCGATGGGCGCCGATCTCAGCCATCTCACCGACGCCCAGCAGGAGAGCGCCCGAGCCACAGCGGCGCTGATCCCTCCGGCCGGGCTCACCCGGGCGCTCGAGTTGTTGGGCACCGCTTTGGTGGACATGCGCCAGGCTCCCGATCCCCGGGTGAACTTGGAGGTGGCCCTAGGACGGCTCACCCGCCGCGATCTGGACACCGACATCGCCGCCCTGTTAGAGCGCGTTGAGCGATTGGAACGCCACGGGCCGCCTGCGTCGGCCGGGGCCTCGGACCGCGACAACCCGGCCCCTGCCGCCGAGACTTCGCCTACGGACCGGCGGACTCCCGGCCCCACCAGCGGACACGAGCGGGCCCGAGCCGCCATCGCCCAGATCCAGGCCAAGCAATCCGAGACCGAGGCGAGTTCGACTGCCCCTGCCGTCCAAGACTCCGAATCCGAAGCTGCCCAATCCCCCGATCGGAGCCCGCGGCCCACATTGGGAGCAGTGCGGGCGGGAACGGCAACTGCCACTCGGACGGCCAACCCCGAGGGCTCCGAGGCCGTTTCAACCTCTGAGACCAGCACTGGCGCCGCAGAGACCGGCGAGCCGCTGCCTTCTCGAGAGGAGATCGTTCTGGCGTGGGGAGACACCATTTTGGCCAGCCTCTCCAACAAGGCCAGAGTTCGATTCCAGGTCGGGCGCTTTTTGGCCAACGACTCCCACAGCGCGGTGTTCGCCTTGCCCAGCCAAATCCAAATCGACCGCTGCGACGAAGTCCGCGAAGCAGTAGACGACGCGCTTCAAGAGCACTTCGGACGGCCAGTGCCGCTGCGCCTGGCCATCGACGACGACAGCACAGCATCGCCTCCTGACCTTCAACCGGTTCCGTCGCGCCCCGCCCACGATGAACCCGAGGCAATCGACCCCGACGAGCTCATGGACGAGGAGACCGTCGCCCAAGAGGCCATCTCCAACCTTATGGCGGCGTTCCCGGACTCTGAGTTGGTCTCCATCGAACCGCCAGCGGCCGCGGTTCAACCAGGCTCTGGGCAGTAGGGCCTAGGCGGTAGGAATCGACGGACCGAGCATGAGCAGCGTCTACACCGCCCCGGTTCAAGTGCTCATCGACGAATTGGGCCGTCTGCCGGGCATAGGCCCGAAATCGGCCCAGCGCATCGCCTTCCATCTTCTGAAGGCGTCCGAGCAAGACGCCTTGAAGCTGGCCGAGGCCATCAAGGAGGCCAAAGCAAGAGTCAGGTTCTGCCAGCGGTGCTTCAACATCAGCGAGCACGCCGAGTGCGAGCTGTGCGCCGACCACCGGCGCGACCCAGCCATTTTGTGCGTGGTGGAAGAGCCCCGCGACATCGTGGCCTTGGAAAAGACCCGAGAATTCCGGGGCCGCTACCACGTGCTCGGCGGCGCCATCAATCCCATCGAGGGCATCGGCCCCGATCAGCTCCGGGTCAAGGAGCTGCTGGCCCGCATCGACGACGAGAACGTGACCGAGGTCATCTGCTGCACCAACCCCAACATCGAGGGCGAGGCCACTGCCATGTACTTGGCCCGGCTCATCGAGCCCCTCGGAGTGGCCGTCACCCGCATCGCCAGTGGTCTTCCGGTGGGCGGCGACCTGGAATACGCCGACGAACTCACCCTCAGCCGGGCTCTGGAGGGACGCCAGCGCATCTCCGCCAGCTGAGCCCTCACGGCCCTAAAGGGCCCTTCATCTCCCTTGAGGTCAGAGCCTCTCCGGCTGAGTCGACTGCCCGTCAAACGCAAGACACCGCCTTAGCGGGCCGGGCGGGGGGCATTGGGAACCGGCACGCATAAGGCGGTGCTTGTTTGTTGCGATTACATTACAAAAATGACGGAACAAAGTCAAGTCATACTGCGTCTGTAACAATCAAACTTGAACCAGCAGGGCGTCTCCCTGGCCACCGCCCCCGCACAAGGCGGCTGCCCCGGTTCCGCCGCCTCGGCGGCGAAGCTCGTGCAACAGGGTGAGCACAATGCGGTTTCCGCTGGCTCCGATGGGATGTCCGAGGGCGATGGCGCCCCCGTTGACGTTCACCACATCGTCTGAAATCCCCAGATCGGCCATCGACGCCACCGCCACTGCGGCGAACGCCTCATTGATCTCGAACAGGTCCACGTCACCCAGGCTCATATCCGACGACTTGAGCGCCTGGAATATGGCCCGAGACGGCTGGGTGAGCAGCGAGGGATCAGGCCCGGCCACCTGCCCGTAGCCCGCATACGTTCCCAGCGGCTCCACGCCGAGCTGCTCGGCCCGCTCCCGGCTGGCCACCACCAGTGCGCTGGCCCCATCCGAGATCTGCGACGCGTTGCCCGCAGTGATGTTGCCCGACTCGGCGAACGCCGGGCGCAGCCGGCCCAGCCCCTCCGCGGTCGCGTCCGGGCGCACCCCCTCGTCGGCCGACACCGATACCGGATCGCCTCGACGCTGGGGCACCTCCACCGCCACCAGCTCGTCGTCGAACAAACCCCCGTCTGCCGCGACCGCAGCTCGCTGGTGCGACTGCGCGGAAAAGGCGTCCTGGGGTTCGCGGTCTAGCCCGCTCGACGCCGCATACTTCTCGGTTCCGGTTCCCATGGCGCATTGGTCGAAGGCGCAGAACAGCCCGTCGTACATCATGGAGTCCACCAGGTCGCCGTCACCCAGGCGATACCCCTCTCGAGCCCGGGTGAGCAAATAGGGCGCCTTGGTCATCGACTCCATCCCCCCGGCCACCACGATCTCGGCATCACCAGCCGAGATCATCTGGTGGGCCAGGTAGACGGTGTTGATCCCCGACAGGCACACCTTGTTCACCGTGGTGGCCGGCACCGTCATGGGAATACCGGCGCCCACCGCCGCCTGGCGCGCCGTGGCCTGGCCTTCTCCGGCCAACAGAACCTGCCCCATGAACACGTAGTCCACCTGTTCCGGGGCCACGCCAGCTCGGTCCAGCGCGGCCCGAATGGCCAATGCCCCCAGCTCCGTGCCCCGAAATGACGCCAGTCCTCCTGACATCTTCCCAATCGGCGTACGGGCCCCGGCCAAGATCACCGTGTTGCTCATTGCTTCCCCTTCATCCGTTCGTTTCCGCTGCCGAACAGGTTACGGTCAGGGCGTCAACCGCCATACCGCTCAACCTGTCGGATACCGATTCACAGGATACGGTCAGGGAGTGCGGATTCACCTGGTCGACGGTACATACGAGCTGTTCCGCTACCACTTCTCGCCTGGCAACCGCGATCCCGAGCATGGAGCGGCCCGGGGAGTGGTCCACAGCATGCTCCAGCTGATCGACGACGGGGCCACCCACGTCGGAATCGCCACCGACCAGGTGATCGAGTCGTTCCGCAACGAATTGTGGCCCGGCTACAAGACCGGCGAGGGAGTGCCCCCGGAGTTGATGGCCCAATTCCCCCTGGTGGAAGAAGCCATGGCCGCGGCTGGATTCTGTGTTTGGCCCATGGTCGAGCACGAGGCCGACGATGCCATGGGGGCTGCGGCCCGCAAGGCTGCCCTCGACCCGGGCGTGGAGCAGGTGCTGATCTGCACCCCCGACAAAGATCTGGCCCAGTGCGTTACCGCCGACGGTCGCATCGTTCAGTACGACCGCCGCCAACAGAAACTCATCGACCACGACGGGGTGGTGGACAAATTCGGAGTGCTCCCCGAGTCCATTCCCGACTATCTGGCCCTGGTCGGCGACACCGCCGACGGCTTTCCCGGACTGCCCGGCTGGGGAGCCCGCTCCACCGCGGCGGTCTTGGCCCACTATCGCCACCTGGAGAACATCCCCGACGCCGTCGGCCAGTGGGAGGTGAGCGTGCGGGGCTCGGCCAAGCTGGCCGCCACCCTGGCCGAGAACCGGGAACTGGCCCTGCTGTTTCGCCGCATCGCCACCATCGTGGACGAGGCTCCCACCTTTGACTCCCTCGACGAGCTGCGCTGGGTCGGCCCCACCCCCGAATTTCCCGAGACAATCGGCAGGCTGGGCGGCGACCACCTTGTGGAGCGGGCGGACAAGTTGAAGGCTCGGATCGAGCAAAGCTGAAAAGATAGACCCGAGATGCGCACCGCGGTCACCGACATGTTCGGCATCGAGTTTCCGATCATGGCCTTCACCCACTGCCGCGACGTGGCCGCCGAGGTGAGCCGGGCCGGCGGGCTGGGAGTGCTGGGGGTCGTCGGGCACAGCGATGAGAATCTGGAAACCGACCTGGCTTGGATCCGGGAACAGGTCGGCGACAGACCCTTCGGCGTCGACCTCATCGTTCCCGCCCGGTACGAGGGCGCCGACCAGGGCGGGCTGGACACCGAGCAAGTGAAGGCGCTCATTCCCGAGGAGCACCAGCAATTTCTCGATGACATGCTCGACCGCTACAACGTGCCTCCGCTGCCCGATGACGACGGTCCGACCCAGAACTGGGGTCCCGCGGCCCCGCTGTCCAGCCGTCGAGCCGATCGCCATCTGGAGATCGCCTTGGCCTACGAGCCCGCCCTGGTGGCCAACGCTCTGGGCCCGCCGCCCCCGGAGATGATCGTGAAGAGCCAGGCCGCTGGGGCCAAGGTGGCGGCCTTGGCGGGCCGAGCCGTCCACGCCGAGCGCCATGTTGCCGCCGGTGTCGATCTCATTGTCGCCCAGGGATACGAAGCCGGCGGCCACACCGGCGAGATTGGCTCCATGGTGCTCATACCCGAGGTGGTGGACGCGGTTGCCCCGGTGCCGGTGCTGGGTGCCGGGGGCATCGGCCGAGGGCGCCAGATGGCTGCGGCCATGGCGTTGGGCGCCCAAGGAGTGTGGTGCGGATCGGTGTGGCTGGCCACAGAGGAAGCCGAGACCACCCCGGCGGTCAAGGAGAAGTTCCTGGCCGCCGCATCATCGGACACCGAGCGATCCCGCACTCTCACAGGAAAGCCAGCCCGGATGCTTCGATCAGCCTGGACCGAAGAGTGGAACCGGGCTGACACTCCCGATCCTCTGCCCATGCCCTTGCAGATCATCTTGACCGGCGAGGCTCGCCGCCGCATCGACCGGGTGTCCCACCATCCCGAAAGCGGCGCCCAGAAGCTGGCCAACTATTTCGTCGGCCAAATCGTCGGCACCATGAACCAAGTCCTCCCCACCCGCCAAGTGGTCTACAACCTCGTCGAAGAGTTCATAGAGGCGGTCCAAACCCTTTCCACACAAATAGAAGATGGTGAATAGGTAGGGGAGGGCCGGCTAGCCCTTATCCGGATAAAGCAGCGCTAAAGCCTCGTCAATCGAACCGGCCCGCTGGATAATCTTCGCTTTATCGGGCTTCACAAATCCGTTCTCGACCAGCCCGGCGTGAAACTCGGTCAGCTGCTTCCAAAACCCGTCTTCGTCCAACAGCACAACCGGCTTGTACCGCCCGTCTTCGTGCAGACCCAACTGCGTCCACGTCGCCGCCTCAAACAACTCTTCCATAGTTCCCAATCCGCCCGGAAGCGCACAAAATCCGTCCGACAGCGAGTACATGAGCTGTTTGCGCTCGTGCATGTCGTTGACCAGGTGGAGCTGGGTCAACCCCTGGTGGGCCACCTCGATCTCGTCCAGAAAGTTGGGTATTACCCCGATCACCTCGCCGCCTGCGGCCATTACTGCGTCGGCCATGACCCCCATGAGCCCGATCCGCCCGCCGCCGAACACAACTCCAATGCCCTCGTCAGCCAACCGCCGCCCCAGATCAGCAGCCAATTCCGCATAACCCGGCTCATTCCCCAGCGACGAGCTGCAAAACACCGCCACCCGCCGGCGCGCTTCCCCAGATTCCATAGTCACAAGAGTGAGGCTACCGACCCGAACCGGATGTAGCCTGTCACGTCAATGGCCGAGCACTCGATGAAGGACCGCCTCAACGACCTAGAACGCCGCAAACACGAGGCCCTCCATGCCGGTCCCCAGCGGGCGGTCGACCGCCAGCACGAGAAGGGCAAAATGCTGGCCCGGGAGCGCATCGAGTACCTGCTCGACGACGGATCCTTCCACGAGCTCGACATGCTGGCCCGCCACCGGGCGCTGGACAGCGGGATCGAGGAGCGGCCCTACACCGACGGAGTGATCACCGGCTGGGGCACCATCGACGGCCGCAAAGTGTTTCTGTTCGCCCAGGACTTCACGGTGTTCGGCGGGGCACTGGGAGAGGTGTTCGCCGAGAAGATCCACAAGGTGATGGACTTGGCCCTGTCGGTGGGCGCGCCCATGATCGGCCTCAACGACGGCGCCGGCGCCCGCATCCAAGAGGGTGTTGTGTCGCTCGACTCCTACGGAGGGATCTTCCACCGCAACGTCAAGTCATCCGGGGTCATACCCCAGATCAGCGTGATCCTCGGACCGTGTGCTGGAGGAGCGGTGTACAGCCCGGCCATGACCGATTTCGTATTCATGGTGGCCGAGAAGTCGCACATGTTCATCACCGGCCCCGACGTGGTGAAGACGGTTACCGGCGAAGAGGTGACCCTTGAGGAACTGGGCGGGGCCCGCTCCCACTCCACCAAGTCGGGCGTGGCCACCTTTGTGGGCCCGACGGAGGAGGATGTCCTCGACGAGGTCCGGTTCCTGATCAGCCACCTGCCGGCCAACAACCTGGAGGAGCCCCCGCAGGTCGCGGCTACCGACGACCCCGAGCGGCTTACCCCTGAGCTGCGCGACATCATGCCCGACAGCCCCAATCTGCCCTACGACATGCGCACGGTGATCCAAGCAGTGGTGGACGACGGGGAGTTCATGGAGTACCACGCCCACTGGGCCCAGTCGATCGTGTGCGGCTTCGCCCGGCTGAACGGCTACACCGTCGGCGTGGTGGGCAACCAGCCCATGGTGCTGGCCGGCGTTCTGGACATCGAGTCGTCGTCCAAAGCAGCCCGATTCGTGCGTACTTGCGACGCCTTCAACATCCCGCTGCTGACCTTCGTGGATGTCCCCGGCTTTCTGCCCGGCGTCGACCAGGAACACGGCGGCATCATTCGCCACGGGGCCAAGTTGCTGTACGCCTACTGCGAGGCCACCGTGCCCCGAATCCAGGTAATCACCCGTAAGGCCTACGGCGGGGCCTACGTGGTGATGGACTCCAAGTCGGTGGGCTCTGATCTCTCCTTCGCCTGGCCGGCTGCCGAATTGGCTGTAATGGGGCCGCAAGGGGCGGTGGAGATCATCTACCGCCGCGAGCTCCAGTCGGCCGCCGATCCAGTTGCCCGGCGAGCCGAGCTGGTGGACGACTACACCGAGCGCTACGCCAACCCCTACATCGCCGCCGAGAGAGGCTACATCGACGATGTGATCGACCCGGCCGACACTCGCCGCCTGGTGATCTCCGGTTTCGAGATGCTTCGCTCCAAGCGCGAGGAGCTGCTGCCCCGAAAGCACGGCGTCATTCCTCTCTAATCTCCACCGTCGGTAAATCACTCTGGCCAGACCCATAAGACCAGCTAGAACAGCCCCATGAGCCTCATCCAGATCACCCCGCAGCCCACTGAATCCGAAGTGGCTGCCATTCTGGCCGCCTACGAGGCTCTCTGGCCCCGTCCAGTAGCAGCAGAGCCATCAGCTCCCGCTGCCCCTCGCTGGCGATTCAGCGGACGCTGGTGGACTGCGCCAGCCGCAACCCGCCGCCAGCGGCAGGCTCTGAAGCGATGACCGCTGATTCCGCTCACCATCGCACGCCCGGAGAGCTGGAAGCCTCCCTCCCCCATATCCGGCAGGCCCCGGCCGACAATGGCACCCTGAAATTGATCGTGCGCCGCCCGGCAGTAGACGAACGAGAGGTGTTGGAGTCTGGGACGCTCAGCCAGGAAGAGGGTCTCGTGGGCGACACTTGGAACCAGCGAGGCTCCTCCAAGACCCCTGACGGGGGTCCACTGCTCGACGCGCAGCTCAACATCATGAACGCCCGGGCCGCGGCCGCGGTGGCCGGGCCTATCGAACGTTGGGCCCTCGCGGGCGATCAGCTCTACATCGATCTCGACATCAGCATCGAGACCCTGCCGCCGGGCACCCGCCTCGCCCTGGGTGAAGCGGTCATCGAGGTCACCGCCGAACCCCACACCGGCTGTGGCAAATTCTCGTCTCGGTTCGGCCTCGACGCCCTGCGGTTCGTCAACTCCCCCACCGGCCGCGCCCTCAATCTCCGTGGCATCAACGCCCGAGTCATCCACCCCGGCCCCATCCACACCGGCGACACGGTCACCCGCCTGCCCTAACCCTCTAACCAAACAAGAGGAGCTGGTACCCAACTTAGGCAGGCTGGGGGGTGGCGCCGGAGGCGGACTTGGCGCACGCGAAGCACGCCAAGCCGCCGTAGAGCGACAGGACCCGCCAGCCTGCCGGGGGATTATCGAGGCCAAGGAGCTGACGGCTGCTTAATTGCCAATTTCAACCGAGCCAAGTACTCGCTCCGAGCAATCTCCACCGCCCCCAGGCTCACCATGTGCTCCGTCGCCCACTGCACATCCAGCAGCCGGGAAACACCGCCGTGATTCAACCTCCCCACCAGAGAAACCAGCGCCACCTTGGACGCGTCCCGGTCGACGTGGAACATCGATTCTCCGGCGAACAGCCCACCAATCGACACCCCGTAGAGCCCCCCCACCAGCTCCCCGTCCTCCGACCACGCCTCCACACTGTGGGCCCATCCCAAGCGGTGCAGCCGCACATAGGCATCCCGGATGTCTGGCGATATCCATCCGTGGGGTCGCTCGATGGTGCGACAAGCGTCGATTACGTCGCCGAAGGCGACGTCGGCAGTGATCCGGTAGCGACGCAGCGAGCGGCGCAGCGAGCGGGTGATCCGCAATTCGTCGAGCGGTATCACCCCGCGGGGATCGGGCGACCACCAGCCCAGCTTGTCGGTGCGCCCCAGTGGCATGGGGAACAACCCGGATTGGTAGGCCGCCAGAAGGGTGCCGGGCGCCAGATCGGCGCCCACTGCCACTAGCCCGTGCTCGTCGGCCGTCTCCGCGGGCGGAAACTCCCACTGGCTGGGCTCGGGGACAAGCCTCACCCCAATACTCTGCCCCACCCAGCGAGGCCGGAGTGGGGGGTTAGCCGGATTCTTCGATGGTTACCGAGTTGACGATCACCTGGGGCTCCGGCGCCCCTCCCAGACGGTTGCCGGGCTGGTCAACGTGGCTGGCCAGGATGGCCTCGGCCACCCCCAAGCCCTCGGCGTCCATCTGGCCGAACACCACGTAGGTGCCCTGATTGTTGAGCAGGGCGGTGTTCTCGTTGACCGCGAAGAAGAACTGGGCGCTGGCGCTGTTGGGCGCCGCGGTGCGGGCCATCACGATCTGACCCGGCTCATAGGTGAAACCGGCGCCTTCATCTGGAATGGTGTAACCCGGCCCGGGGTCCGACGGCGAGTTGGTGTGCGGCGCCCCGCCCTGGATGATGCCAATGCCGGGGTCGGTGCGGAACAACAGGGTGTTGTCGTAGTAGTGATACCGGGCTAACACCGCAAAGTTGTTCGCCGTGATCGGCGTGTTGGCCATATCGAGGGCGATTCGCATCTCCCCTGCGGTGGTATCGAACACCGCGGTGTACTGCTTGGACGCGTCCAAGCACATGGGCTGAGGGCCGTCGAAGTCGAGGACCTGTGGTCCTGATCCGTCAGCTGGTGGACATCCGCTCAAGTCAATGCTCCCTTCAGGAGATGGGTCGGTGGATTGAATGGAAATGGAGTTGACGATGACCGACTCCGACGGCCGCCCCCCAAAGGCGGTGTCGGGGTCGTCCACATGAAGGACCAGGGCTTCGAGGACCACGGCCAAGCTGCCGTCGGAAATCTGCCCCAGGCTGGTGAGCCCCGACACCGGTTGGGACGGCAGGAAATCGTCGTAGGCCAACAAGAGGAACTGTCCGGTCGAAGCTCCTTCGCCCGACCACAGCAACTGGCCCTGCCGATACTCATCGGGCTCACTTGCAGTCACCGTGAAACCCGGCCCGGGATCGTCGGCATTGTTGGTGTGGGGCGACCCGCCCTGGATGTAGCCGCCGCTGGGATCTGAGTAGAAAATGGCAGTTCCGTCGTAGTAGCCGTAGCCAGCCAACGCCGCAAATGCGTTTACCGCCTCAGGGTTGGCCTCTTGGTCAAGCGCCACCCTGATCTGTCCCAGGCTGGTGTCGAATACGGCGGAGTAGCTGAGGTTGGGATCGAGGCATTGAGCTGGGGCCGATTCAAACGAGGTCACTCGGAATGCCGGGCCCGCCAGATCGGGGCAAGGTGTGACTTCACCGGTCAACTCCCCGCCGGGCTTCGGTGGTGGGGGTAGATCGGGGAAGCCGCCGGTGACCGGCGCGGCGTCGGCGCCATCGCCTTCAGTCGTATCGCTGACCGCAACGTCCCCGCCGGTGTCGTCGCTGCCGTTGCCTCTTGTCGAGTACCACCACACGATCACCACCGCCACCACGATCACCGCAGTGATCAGGGCCACCCGCACGCCCCTAGAGCGGATTCGTCCGCGGGTTTCGGTTACCTTGGCCCGCTGCTGCGCAACCTGCCTGCGCGCCCGCTGACGCTGCCTTTTGTCGGTGGCCATCGCCTGAAATCTACGATGGCAACTGCCCAAGTGCATATCAGCACAAGAAACTCGGATAACAACCACAAAAGTGCCCATAAGTGGCCGGTAGCGTTTGGGCGTGGCCTTGGTGGTTCAGAAGTTCGGCGGCACGTCGGTAGCCAATGCCGACCGAATCCGCGAGGTAGCCGACCATGTGCGTCGGTGCCGGGATCGCGGCGATGGCGTCGTGTTGGTGATCAGCGCCATGGGCAAGGAAACCGATGAGCTGCTGTCGCTGGCTTCGGCGGTGTCCACCACCCAGCCGGGTCGGGAGCTGGACATGCTCATCACTGCCGGAGAGCGCAAAGCGTGCGCTTTGGTGTGCATGGCCCTTCACGACCTCGGCGTGCCGGCCGACTCCTTCACCGGCAGCCAGGCCGGGTTTATTACCGACACCAATCACGGGAACGCCAAGATCCTGGACATCACCCCCGACCGCGTTCAGGCCGCGCTGGACGCCAATCGGGTGCCGGTGGTGGCCGGATCGCAGGGGGTCAGCACCGAGAACGACGTGACGTTTCTTGGCCGTGGAGGATCCGACACCACGGCGGTGGCACTCGCCCACACCCTCGGGGCCGATGCCTGCGAGCTCTATACCGACGTGCCCGGGGTGTTCACCACCGATCCCCGGGTGTGCCCCGATGCCCGCAAGCTGGGCTCCATCTCATTTGACGAGCTTCTGGAGATGACTGCGGTGGGCTGTCCCAAGCCGGCCATGCGCTCGGTGGAAGTCGCCCAGAACTATGGAGTCAAGCTGCACATTCGATCCGCATTCACCTGGGAGCAGGGCACTTGGGTGGTCAAGGAGGAGTCTTCCATGGAGCAACCCATCATCCGGTCGGTCACCCCCGACACGTCGGAGGCGAAGATCACTGTCACCGGCGTGGCCGATAGGCCGGGGGTGGCCGCCACCATGTTCCGCAAGCTGGCCGACGCCGGCGTGAATGTGGACATGATCGTGCAGAACGCCTCCGAGCACGGCGTCACCGATATCTCGTTCACGGTTCCCGACGAGGATGCCGACACGGCGGCTGAGCTGACCAAGACGGTGGCCGATGACATCGGGGCGACTGGCGTGACTGCTGATCGCAAGATCGCCCGGGTCAGCTTGGTGGGGGCGGGAATGAAGTCTCATCCCGGCGTGGCCGCCACCATGTTCGAGACGCTGGCCCGGGAGAAGATCAACATAGAGATGATCTCCACCTCTCCCATCCGGATCAGTTGTGTCATCCGCCAAGACCAAACCGATGCGGCTGTTTCTGCGCTGCACGAGGCCTTTGCCCTCTCCCGTTAACGACCGCGGATTTCTGCCTTGTCGGCAGTAGGATTTTCGCCGTGCTGCTTGCCTCTCCCCTCATCTGCGGACATGCCTTTGAGATTCCGAACGGAGGATTGTCAACGTGAGAGTTGCCATTGTCGGGGCCACCGGCCAGGTCGGCGGGGTGATGCGCCGTCTGTTGGACGAGCGCCATTTCCCGGTTGACGAGCTGCGGCTTTTGGCTTCGGCCCGCTCAGCGGGACGCACCATGTTGTGGCGAGATCAAGAGCTGGTCGTTGAAGATGCCGCCACTGCCGAGTACCGCGGCGTGGATATAGCCCTGTTCTCCGCTGGAGGTGGTATCTCTCGGGAGCTGGCTCCTCAGGTGGCTGAAGCCGGAGCCACGGTGATCGACAATTCCTCAGCCTGGCGCATGGACCCCGATGTGCCCCTAGTGGTGCCGGAGGTCAATGCCCACGCCCTGGCTGAGATTCCCAAGGGGATCGTGGCCAATCCCAACTGCACCACCATGGTGGCCATGCCGGTGCTCAAGCCACTGGCCGTCGAAGCCGGACTAAGACGCATGGTGATCTCGTCGTATCAGGCGGTTTCGGGGGGCGGATTGGCCGGAGTGGCCGAGCTAGACGAGCAGGTGCGCAAGGTGGCTGACGACGCCATCGGGTTGACTCACGACGGCCAGGCCGTCTCTTTCCCGGCACCATCGGTTTTCGCCGCACCCATAGCCTTCAACGTGGTTCCCGAGTGCGGGTCCTGGATCGATGACGACTCGGGGGAAACCTCTGAGGAGCGCAAGTTGGTCGACGAGAGCCGCAAGATTTTGGAACTGCCCGATCTAGCAGTGAGCGCCACGTGCGTGCGAGTGCCGGTATTTGCCGGCCACTGCCTAGCCATCAACGCCGAGTTCGATCGCCCCCTGAGCCCCGAGCGGGCCACCGAGCTGCTGGCAAGCGCCCCTGGCGTCGTGGTCGACGATGTTCCCACGCCCCTGGCCGCCGCAGGCATCGACCCCACCATGGTTGGCCGCATCCGCATCGACCGCACCGTCCCCCATGGCCTATCTCTCTTCGTCGCCGGCGACAACCTCCGCAAAGGCGCCGCCCTCAACGCCATCCAAATAGCGGAAGCGCTCCTTCCCCGCTAGCGCGGTGGATTGTCCCTGTACCTCAACGCCGCCTCTTCCAAACTGAGATCTAACTGATTGGCCAACGACGCCAACCAAGCCAGCACATCACCTAACTCGTGCAGCCGCTCCACATCATCACCCTTTCGCACTGCCTGGGCCAGCTCCCCCAACTCCTCGCACAGCCAGGCCACCGTTGCCGGGATGCCCCGCTCCCGATCCTGGGGACCGTATAGGTCGTCCATGAGCTGTTGAAAGGCCGCAATCTCCACTGCGGCTCTGTTTACTCGATTGGTGGACCGTTCACGGTGACCCGATGCATTAGGCGGCGTCCCTCGGTCCAGTCGGGAACAGCAGCATGCTGCACGGCCCGGTTGTCCCAGATGGTGAGGGTGCCCGGCTCCCACTGCACCCGGCACTGGAATTGGACACTGGCGATGTGATTCCACAGGAAATCCAAGAGCCAGCGGCTCTCCGCTGGGTCCATTCCCTCGATGGCCACGGTGAACTGCGAGTTCACGTAAATTCCTCGACGCCCGTTGTAAGCGTGGGTGTGCACCACCGGATGCGAATTCTCCACATCGGGGTGTTCGTGGCGGGGCTTGTCCCAGTGTCGCTTGTAGGTGCCCTTCGGCCCGAAAGTGGCGGTGCTGGAGTGAACCGCTCGTAACACCTCCAGGCGTTGCTGCCACTCCGGTGACAACGCCTCGTAAGCCGCCTGAGTATGGGTGAAGAGGGTGTCACCACCCACCGGGGGCACTTCCAAGGCGTACAGAAACGACGCCATTGGAGGAGCAACCTCAAATGTCGCGTCCGCGTGCCACTTCAGCACCTTGGTCATCTTCGTGGTGTCCAAGATGAGGATCTCAGGATGCTCGGCCATGTTCACTGCGAACGGGTGGGTATGCAGCGGTCCGAAGAACTCGCCGATCGCCTTGTGCTGAACAGGGGTGAGGTCCTGATCTCGGAAGGCGATCACCCCATAGGTGAATAGCAGATCCCGCAGCCGCTCCTGCCAAGCCTGGTCGTTCAAGTGCTGAGCCAGATCGACGCCCTCCACATAGGCCCCGATGACTCCGGTTATCGGTGTGACTCTCAGATCTTCGGTAACTGTCATCAAGGCCATGTAATCAACTCCACGCAGTTGCCCACCTCTACCGTAGTCCTACCCTTGCGTCAGAGGCGATAGCCGCCATCCACGCTGATCACCTGTCCGGTGATACCCCCGCCCGCTTCGGAGGCCAACAGCACAGCCATAGGAGCCAGTTCCTCAGGCTCGAGAATCCGGCGTTGGGCACTTTCGGCATGGGCGTCGGCTTCGGCTTGGGCGGCGGTGATTCCCTTGGCCGCGGCCAAGCGCTCGAAGTCCACCAATGCGGTGTTGGTCCACCCCGGACAGAGGCAGTTCACTGTGATCCCGTAGGGCGCTGCCGCCATCGCCAGTTGCTTGGTCAAGCCCACTAGGCCGTGTTTGGCCGCGGTGTAGCCCACGCTGGCCGCCGCCCGCTTGGAGGCACCTGAGCCGATGTTGATGATGCGGCCATAGCCCTGCTCTCGCATAGGGGCAAGCGCTTCCTGGCTGGTCCAGAAGGCCGAAATGAGGTTCAGCCGCAGCGTGGCCATGAACGGCTCCGCTCTCCCCGAGAAGGGATCGTGATTTCCTCCCGAAGAGCCCCCCACGTTGTTCACCAGCACATCGACTCGCCCGAACTCGGCCACCGCCGCCCGCACCGGTGACCGGGCCTGGTCTTCATCAGCGGCATCGGCCACTACCGCCAACCCTGTAGCACCGACGGCGGCGACCTCATTCACGACTGAATCAAGCTGCTGTCGAGTTCGCGACGACACCACCACCGTCGCCCCCTGCTGGGCCATTCCCAGCGCTATAGCCCGCCCGATACCCCGACCACCGCCGGTCACCACTGCGACACGGTCTTCTAAGGCAGATTGCCCAGCCTCTTGCATGCTGGGCAATCTACAAGTTCACCTGGCTCGCGGCGGTCACAATGAGCTAGCTGTCGTCACACCCGTTTGCCTCGGTTTCGGTTGTGGCATCGCCCTCGTCAGACCATGGGGTACGCAGATCGTCGTATTCGACCTGCACAATCACCCAATACTGGAGGCCGCATTCCACATCATCGATTGTGACTGAATTGGTGGTAACTGTGCCCGGGTGGGTGAACCAGGAACCCGTGTCGCGGAAGAAGGGATCCTGGTACTGCACCTTGTAGCCGTCCGCATCGGTCACCGCGGGCCAGGTCACCGTCAGCTGCGGTGCGTCGTTGGCATCCAGACTCGCCGTCACCGTGGTGATCCAGCTGGATGGGATCGTGACCGCTTCGGCAATGTCGGACCAATCGCCGTAGGTATTGTCGCTGGTAACGGAGCATGTGTCGTTGTCGGCCACTCCTCGAACCTGGAATTCATAAACGGAGTTGGCATCCAGACCAGTTACCGTTCTGCTGTCCGCTACTGCCTCAAGTGACACCGGTCCGTCGAAGCTCGTTCCAAAGATCGATTGGTAACTGGTCCTGAGTTGGTCTTTCTCGTCGTCGGTCGCCTCGTCCCACACATTTTGGAAGAAGATGGCGGCATAGTCCTCTTGGGTGGGACAAGACAGCCGTGATGACCAACTGTTGGTGTCCTTCTTGCGGTATTGCAGCTCAAAGGCATGCGCCCCGCTGGCGTAAGTCCAGTCCACATAAATCGAGCTGCTGGACTCGATGCGCATGAAGGTGATCTCTGGCTTTCCCACGGCATTGCCCGTCTGTCCCACCACAATCTCGGTCCACGGAGTCGCGGTGGTGGCGTTTGCCGCTCGAACCTTGACGTCGTACTTGGTGTTGGCCACAACCTGCGTCAAATTGATCGACAGTTTCTGACCTGACGGGTGGTCGGCCGGTGGGTAGTAGACCGACTGGACGTACACATGGGAGCCCAGCTTCCAGTACTTCCTTCCCTTGAGCATGTCGCTGGAGTCTCTGAGCTCCGCGCCCCACCAAATGTCGTAGCACGCAGATCCGGGCACAGGATCCCACTCCACGGTGAGCTTGCCGCTCGCAGCCGCCAGATTGCCGCCATCGCGTCCGGATACTTCTAGATTCTGCGGCGCTGTGCCGGTATCAAACGTCGCCCGTGTATCCGTGCACTTTGTGGGGTCAGCCAAGGGTTGGGGCTCCTCCGTACTGTCCTCGACCTCGTCGTCGTCTTCATCAACAGGGGTGGCCACCTCGGTAGGCAGCGGCGGCGGTGGTGGTGGCGGCGGCGGTGGCGGTGGTGGTGGTGGTGGCGGCGGCGGAGGCGGCTGGACAGCCGGCACTGGAGGTGGGGGCGGAGACGACTGGCGGTTGTTCACCACGGGCACAGATGCCGTTGGCACGGGCTTCGGCTCCCGGGCATCAACACAGGCGTCGGTGGCTTCAGCAGTCGGCTCTCCGTAGCTCTCAGCCACCTCTCGGCATTCCTGCTCGAAGAACTGATTGAACATGCCCGATTGCTCCTCAGCCAAGCGTTCCAGTGCCCACTGTCGCGCCACGGAGGCTCGCTTTGTGCCGTAAAGAGAGCACACGTCAGCTACACCGTCATCATCGGAGTCATGGCCATAGAGCCGAGGCCCGCCAAAGGTGAAGTTGACGCAGAAATCGCTCCCCGTGATCACTGGACCCGAATAGAACACCGTGGGGTTGGTCGGCAGGGCCGGCACCAGTGGTGGTGCGTCGGATGGACGGAGTTCCTTTGCCCGGTAGGCCGCACAGTCGTCGGTGGCCTCGCTGTTGGGGTCGCCGTAGGTCTGGGCCACGTTCAGGCATTCCAGATCGAACAGTTCGGCAAATCGCCCGAATTGGCGACGAGCCAATCGCTCCATAGCAAGCTGCCGGGCAATGGCCTCCCGCCGGGAACGGGGTAGCGAGCAGATCTCAGCCACACCATCCTTGTCGTGGTCGTACGCAAAAGTTCTTTGGCCGCCCAAGCTGCGATACCAGCAAAGCCCCGGACCGTCTATCACAGGACCGGAATAGAACAACTCTGGATTCTCAGGGGGTGGAAGGGGAGACGGCCGCGGCTCCTGGGCCCAAACGCTTACGGCCGTGAATGTGGCGGCAACCATCGCCACCACCGAGACAAGCACCGGGATCGTTTTGCGGACAGGCATAGCACTTACGTGCCGAGCACCCGTCCTTGCCCCGTGCGTCAGCTATTAGAACTATAACGATAGTTATTACTGTAAACGGCGATACCCGCAACACAGGCGTCAGCCCGAGGCTTGATCCCGTTCGCGTTCCGCTTGTCCGCGCTTACCCAAAGGCAATTGTCCGATGGGCCAGCTTCCACCCGTCGCCGGTACGCACCAGCTGATCTCGGTATGTGCCGAACAGGGTCATCGAGGGCTCTGTGGCGGTGTTCACCCAGAACTGAAAATAGGCGTCAGACACGGCCTCGTCGCCGTCTACCTGCACCGTTTGAGTAGCAATCACATGCCGCGTATTGCTGCCCGGCCCTACCGTGCCCGTCTCTCGACGCTCTATGGCCCCCTTCAGGAGATTGTCTCGCCCCTGCAACGCTCCACCCGGCATATCCCATCGAGCGTCGTCCGTGAACAAGTCCACGTACTCCTCCAAATCCCCCTCATCCGACAGCATCGCCAACCGGGCAACAACATTCCTGATAGCAGCTTCATCACTCATGTCCGAAAGACTAACTTCGGCCTATGCATGATCTCGTAGTTCGCGCCGGCACAGTCGTCGACGGCACCGGCCACCCCAGCTACACCGCCGACATCGCCATCAACAACGACACCATCACCGAGATAGGCAGCAACCTCGGCCCAGCCCGCCAAGAACTCGACGCCGACGGCCTGCTGGTCACCCCCGGTTTCGTCGATATACATACCCACTACGACGGTCAGGTTTCCTGGGACCCCGACATCACCCCATCCGTCTGGCACGGCGTGACCACCGTGGTGATGGGCAACTGCGGCGTGGGCTTCGCCCCGGTGCGCCCCGGCACTGAAGACTGGCTCATCGGACTCATGGAGGGCGTGGAAGACATCCCCGGCGCGGCCCTCGCCGAAGGCATCGAATGGGAATGGGAGGGCTTCCCCGAGTACTTGGACGCCATCGAGCGCAAACCTCGCACCATAGACGTGGCCGCCCAAGTACCCCACGGCGCCCTTCGGGCCTACGTCATGGGCGAGCGAGGCGCCGACCACAACAACCACCCCACCGAAGCGGAGATGGCGGAGATGGCCCGGCTGGCTGCTGAGGGCGTGGCCGCCGGTGCAGTGGGCTTCACAACCAGCCGCACTATCAATCACAAGACCAAAGCCGGGGAACACACCCCCAGCCTCACGGCCGGCGCGTCAGAACTGTGGGCGATTGCCGAGGCCGTGGGGGCAACCGGCAAAGGCGTGTTCGAGATGGTGGGCGACTGGATCGACTTGGACGCCGAGTTCGACCTCGTCGCAGAAATGGCCCGGCGCAGTGGCCGACCGCTCTCCATGACCATTGCCGTCCCCGACTCCCGGCCCGAACTGGGACGCCAGCTGCTGAATCGCATCACCCAGGCCAATGCCGCGGGCATTCCGTTGCGGGCCCAGGTGGCCAGCAGGCCGATTGGAGTGCTCGTGGGCCTTCAATCCACCTATCACGCGCTCTTGTCCTGCCCCAGTTATCGCCAGATCGCCACCCTCGAACTGGACGAAAGGGTGGCCCGCATGCGCGAATCCGAGATGAGGGCAGTGCTGGTGTCCGAACTGGCCGCGCAGCCCCTCCACACGTTCAACCAACTCGACAAGCTCTTCCCGTTGGGTGAGATCCCCGATTACGAGCCGTCGCCCGAAGCCAGTGTGGCGGCCGATGCCGCTCGAAGAGGCGTAGATCCCCACGAAGCCCTCTACGACGCATTGCTGGCCCGCGACGGCACCGAGCTGCTCTACGTCCCGGTGATGAACTACTGCCACGGGGACTTCGAGCTCACCAGGGAGATGCTTTCCCACCCGCTCAGTGTCCCCGGATTGGGCGACGCGGGCGCCCACGTTGGTTTCCTCTGCGACGGCAGCATGCCCAGCTTCCTCCTCTCCCACTGGGGTAGGAACCGGACCCGGGGCGAGACCATTCCGATAGAGGAACTCATCAAGTGGCAGTGTGCCGATACCGCGGCCTTGGTGGGCTTCAACGACCGGGGAGTGCTCGCGGCCGGCCATCGCGCCGACATAAACCTCATCGACTTCGACCGGCTCAGCCTCCAGGCTCCCGAGATGGTTTTTGACTTGCCAGCGGGAGGGCGGCGATTGGTCCAAAGGGCCGATGGATTCGTTGCCACCCTCGTAGCCGGCCAAGTGGTGCTCGCCGACGGTGAACTCACTGGCGCCCGCCCCGGAAAGCTGGTGAGGAGCTGATCCGCTCCTAGGCCCCGGGAGACGCCTGAATCCACCGGTTAGCGACAGATTACCGATAGTTGCACTTCCAATTATCGGACTTCCACGATAGAATTTCCCAATGGTCGAGACAATGTCGGGAATCCCCCTCGACCCCTCCTACGGCGACGGGTTGCAACCTGGCGACTACCCCTACACCCGCGGGCTGTACCCCACCGGCTACCGCAGCAAGTTGTGGACCATGCGGATGTTTGCCGGGTTCGGAACCGCCACCGATACCAACGCCCGATTCCATGCATTGCTCCGGGCCGGGGGTACCGGGCTGTCCACCGCCTTCGACATGCCCACCCTCATGGGCCGCGACTCCGACCACGAGTGGTCGGTGGGCGAGGTAGGCCGGGCCGGAGTTGCCGTCGACACTCTGTCTGACATGGAGGACCTGTTCTCGGGCATCGAACTGGACAAAGTGACCACCTCGATGACCATCAACGGGCCAGCCGCCATCCTCATGGCCATGTACGTCGCAGTGGCCGAGAAGAACGGCGTCGGCCGAGTTGATCTCGGAGGGACAATCCAGAACGACATCTTGAAGGAGTACCAAGCACAGAAGGAGTACATCTTTCCACCCCGGCCGTCGGTTCGACTGGTTACCGATCTGATCCGCTTCACCACCGCGGAGATGC
The DNA here is from genome assembly GCF_965208355.1 of Candidatus Poriferisocius sp. Classification (GTDB taxonomy): domain Bacteria; phylum Actinomycetota; class Acidimicrobiia; order Acidimicrobiales; family Bin134; genus Poriferisocius. Next base: position 112,343 of record NZ_CBDBOM010000002.1, on the reverse strand, counting down.
CCCGCTGGCACCCGGTCTCCATTTCCGGCTACCACATCCGCGAGGCCGGTTCGACCGCGGCCCAAGAACTGGCCTTCACGCTGGCCAACGGATTCGCCTATGTCGAGGCCGCCGTCGCCGCCGGTCTCAATGTGGACGACTTCGCCCCCCGACTTTCGTTTTTCTTCAATGCCCACAGCGACTTTTTTGAAGAGATCGGCAAGTATCGAGCCGCCCGACGGATATGGGCCACCTGGATGAAGGACCGCTACGGCGCCACCAATCCCCGGTCGCAAATGTGCCGATTCCACACCCAGACCGCGGGCGTCTCCCTCACTGCCCAGCAGCCTGAGAACAACATCGCTCGGGTGGCCGTCCAGGCCCTGTCCGCAGTGCTCGGTGGCACCCAGAGCCTGCACACCGACTCCTATGACGAAGCCTTGGCCCTGCCTACCGAGAAAGCCGCTCGCATCGCCCTTCGCACTCAGCAGATCGTGGCCCACGAGACCGGCGCCGCTTCGGTGGTCGACCCGCTGGGCGGCTCCCACTTTGTGGAGTGGATGACCGACGAGATGGAGCGTCAGGCCAACGAGATTTTCGACCACATCGATCAACTGGGGCGAGGCTCCATGCTGGAAGGGGTGTACGCCGGCATCGACGACGGCTACTTCGTAGGGGAGATCGCCGACGCCGCCTATCGCTTCGAACGCGAGGTAAACGCTGTACGGCGCATCATCGTCGGGGTCAATGAGTTCACCGAGAACGACGACGACGAAGCCAATCTGTTGTCCATCGGGCACGCCACCGAGGAGATGCAGATCAAACGCCTTGAGCAAGTCCGCGGCGATCGCGATGACGATGCCGTCCGCGCTTCTCTGGCCGCGCTGATCGAAGTCGCCGATCAGCCCGACGTCAACCTCATGCCCTCCATCATCGACGCGGTGCGAACCTACGCCACCGAGGGCGAGATCGTCGCCGCTTTGGAGTCGGTGTTCGGCACCTACGTCGAAACCGCGGTGGTATAACCCGATGAGCGAGGCGTCCGACCATTCACCGCGGTCCCCAGACAACCCAGAGCCATTGCGGGTTGTGCTGGCCAAGCTGGGCTTCGATGGCCATGACCGCGGCCTGAAGGTGGTGGCCCGTACTCTGCGAGATGCAGGCATGGAAGTGATCTACCTGGGCCTGCGCCAGACCACCGACAGCATTATCGCTGCTTGTGAGCAGGAGGACGCCGACGCGATTGGGCTGTCAATGCACAACGCCGGCCACCTCACCCTGGCCCCTCGCATGGTGCAGGCCGTTGATGAAGCCGGGTTGGCCGTGCCAGTGGTTATCGGCGGCATTGTGCCCGCCGAAGACGTCAACGTTCTGATCGAGGCCGGCGTGGCCGCAGTGCTCGGACCTGGCGCATCAGCCGAGGAAGTGGTGGCCGCAGTAGAGGCTGCCGTGACCCGCCCGTCCGCCGGCCGGTGACCTGTTGGCCATGAGCCCCAACCTGGACTGCGATCTGTTCGCATGATGAGCCCCAACTCACTGGACGAGTTGTTCGAATCGGCCCGTGCCGGCAACCGGCGGGAATTGGGCCGGCTGCTCACCATGGTGGAGCGCCAAGACGACAATGCCGCGATGGTGTCCGAACGGGCCCACTGCGATGCCGGACAGGCCCGGGTGATCGGGATCACGGGTGCTCCCGGCAGCGGCAAGTCCACCATCACCGGTTGGCTGGCGTCTGTATCCGGTGCGGACAGGCCGGCCATTCTGGCCATCGACCCCAGTTCTCCTCTGACCGGAGGGGCCATCCTGGGCGACCGGATTCGCATGGACAGCAACGTCAGCAGCAATACCTTCATCCGGTCGATGGCCACGCGGGGACACGCCGGTGGGCTGGCGGTGGCTGTGCCCGACGCCGTCCGGGTACTCGACGCCGCCGGCTGCGACCCGATCATCGTGGAGACCGTCGGAGTTGGCCAGGTGGAGGTGACCATCGCCGCCGCCGCCGATACCACCGTGGTGGTGGTGACACCCGGCTGGGGCGACGCAGTGCAGGCCAACAAGGCCGGGCTGTTGGAAGTAGCAGACATCTTCGTCGTGAACAAGGCCGACCGCCCTGACGCCCGCGGGGCCCGCCGGGACTTGGAACTGATGCTCGATCTCGGACACCGGGACGACTGGCGGGCTCCCATCGTGTTAACCACTGCCACCGAAGGAGAAGGCATCGACGACTTATGGATGGAAATCGAGCACCACACCTCATATCTGCACCAATCCGGTGAGCTGGTTCGCCGCCGCTGTCGACGCCGTCGCAGCGAAGTGGTCGACAGGATCGAGCTCGGATTGCGCAACCGGGCCCTCCGCATCATCGAGGCCCAGTCGAGTGAGTCGCCACTGGGCCGCGTCGAGCGCTTTGAGCTTTCTCCTGGGGCGGCTGCTGAGCAATTGCTGGCGTCGCTGATCCCCGACAACCCCTCTGAAGACTGACATGAACGCCTATTCCCCGCCATTGGACGACATCACCTTCTCCCTACGCCACATCGCCGGTATCGACGAACTGGCCCAGATGCCCGCCTGGGCCGATGTCGGCCTCGACCACACCGAAGATCTCCTGGCCGAGGCCGGACGGCTGGCGGCCGAGGTCATGGCCCCCATAAATCGAATGGGCGACGAGGTCGGCAGCGTGCTCGACACCAACGGGAACGTCACTACCCCCGAGGGATTCCGGCAGGCCTACCAGCAGTACGTTCAAGGCGGCTGGACTGCGGTGTCGGCCCAGCCCGAGCACGGCGGTGCCGGCTTTCCTCTGGTTGTCGATGTGGCCATCCAAGAGATGTTCACGTCGGCCAACATGGCGTTCTCGTTGTGCCCGATGCTGAGCCAGAGCGCCATCGGCGCCCTCAGCGTCCACGGCAGTTCCGAGCAAAAGAACCGCTGGCTGCCCCCCCTCACCAGCGGCGCCTGGACCGGAACCATGCTCTTGACCGAGCCCCAAGCCGGCTCCGATGTCGGCGCTCTCACCACTCGAGCCGAACCCCAGAGCGACGGGAGCTATCGCCTGTGGGGTCAGAAGATCTTCATCACGTGGGGCGACCACGACATGGCCGACAACATCGTTCACATTGTGCTGGCTCGCACCCCTGACGCGCCGATGGGCACCCGGGGAATCTCCCTGTTCATCGTGCCCAAATTCCTGGTGGAAGATGACGGCACGCTGGCCGAGCGAAATGCCATTCGGTGCATCGGGCTTGAGCACAAGGTGGGCATCCACGCCAGCCCCACTTGCGTGATGGAGCTCGACGGAGCAGTCGGGGAGTTGGTGGGGGAAGAGGGCGAGGGCATGCGCCTGATGTTCACCATGATGAACAAGGCCCGCCTGTTGGTCGGACTCGAAGGCCTGGCGGTGGCCGACCGGGCCTACCAGCAAGCGGCGACCTTCGCCGCTGAACGGCGCCAAGGGCGACGAGCCGACACCGAGCCCGGAATCCAGGCACCGATAGTCCAGCACCCCGACGTGCGCCGCATGCTGCTGGACATGCGGGCCCGCACGGAGGCCATGAGGGGCTTGCTGCTTCTCACCGCCGCCGCGGCCGACCGCGCCGCCGGCCATTCCGACCCAGACCAATGCCTCCGAGCCCAACTGCGGGCCGAATTGCTCACCCCTGTGTCGAAGGCCTGGTGTACCGACCAGGGCGTCGAAGTGGCGTCGCTGGGCATCCAGGTGCATGGCGGCATGGGATACATCGAGGAAACCGGTGCCGCCCAGCATTGGCGCGACAGCCGCATCGCTCCCATCTATGAGGGCACCAACGGCATTCAGGCCATCGACTTGGTCGGACGCAAGCTCCCCATGGCCGATGGCGCTCCGCTGGCCACCCTGCTGGAAGAAATGACCGGTTTGGACAAGAACTTGGACCAGGCGGTGGCAGCCGTGGCCGATTCTGCCCGTTGGCTGGGTGATCACCCCGGCGACGACGCTTTGGCCGGAGCCACCCCGTTTCTCCAGATGCTCGGCCTCACCGTCGGCGGATGGGTCATGGCGCAAACTTGGGACACGGCCCAACGACTCGCATCGGCCGAACCGCAGCGGGCTGAATTCTGGGGTGCAAAGCAGACTTCCAGCCGCTTCTACCTGGATCAGATCCTCCCGACGGCCCCCGCCCTGCTCTCCGCCGTCACCTCTGGAGCGGCCTCACTGGGCTAACGGCTCAACTATCCGCCAAGGCGCTCGCGAGCCGATGCGCTGCGAGCCAGCAAATGAGCGGGCAGCGTCGCCCCGTTTACCACCACATCTCCTCCGGCGTCGTCCCCGCCAGCCTCTGACTCTTCATCGGCCCCATTGCTGCTCGACTCGCCAACGAGCTCTCCGGCAGCAGCAGCCGCCTCCGCGGCCGCTTCAGCTTCGGCCCGCTTGATCAGGAAGTCCTCCCATTCGGCTTCCCTGACCAGCTTGTCGCGGTGGATGGAGCCTCGTTCAGCTCCGCTGTCGAACCGCACCCAATAACGCAGCCAGCGCATGCCGGTGTGCAGCATTACCTCGCCCGAGGTTCCCTCAGCCACTCCGGCCAGGTCTTCGGCGAGGACAACCCGTTCTCGACGATCAAGGAGGTCGGATCCGCCAGCCATGCCCTCAGGGTATCCACCGCATGAACCACCGGAGAAACCGCGCCAATACCCCCTAATTCATTGACCACAACCACAACATCAGTCACACTGAATTCGTCGGGGGGTGCTTGGAATAATGTTGCAATTTGGTTACGTTTGTACCCGTCCCCGCCGCCGCGAGATGCGATAGCCCCTTATGTTGAAAGTCGTCCGGATCGTTGTCCTGCTAGCGGTCCTGGTGCCGCTGGTATTCAGCGCACCCGGTGCGGCCCAAGACGATTTCTTCGAAGAGCGCCAACAGCAGATCGAAGACAAGAAGCGGGAGATTGAAGAGAAGCGGCAAGAGCAGCTCGCGCTCCAGCGGGAATCGCTGTTCGCCATTCGGGAACTGGACGTAACCAATGCGCAGATCGAAGAGGTCGACCAGCACCTCAACCAAGTCAATTCCTGGATTGCTGCCGCAGAAACCCGGCTAAGGGCCCTGGAGCTCTCCCGAACGGCGGCAGAGAAGCGCGTGGCCGATGCCCAGGAGCGGGCTGGCGATTTGGAGTCGGAGATCGCAGAAATCCGGTTCCAGCTGCAAGACCAAGTGGTGGCGATCTATCTCGACTTGGTGTACGAACCCAACTTCCTCCTGGAAGACGGCGACCCCAACCGCAATGCTCGCCGCCAGTTCTATGTTGAAGAACTGGGGGCCGACGCCCAAGTTCTCATCGACCGGCTGCGCCGCGCCTTTGACGACCAGCAGGCTTCGGTGCAGCAGGCTGAGCAAGCTCAATCAGAGATTGGACAGGCTCAAACCGAGATAAACGATGCGCTGACGGAGCTGGCCGATCTTTTGGAGGCCCAGCAGAGGCTCCAAGAGGAGTGGAACCGAAAACGGGAGCTCCTCCAGGCGAGAATCGCTCTCGAAGCCCAAGAACAGGCCGACATAGAGGGCGAGATATCTGGACTCCAGCAGAACATCGAAGAAATTGAAGATGAGATCGAGCGCGAGAGAGAGCGGATCCGCCAGGAAGAAGAGCGGCGCAAGCGCGAGGCCGAGCTGGCCCGCCTGGCTGAACTGGAGCGCCAGCGCCAGGAGGACTTGGCCCGGCTGGCCGAGCAGGAACGCGCCGGCCAGTTCGACGACATCCAGATCCCCGCTCCCCCTGAGTTCTTCAGACCAGTGGAAGGGGAGGTCGTTTCAGGGTACGGCAACCGGGTCCACCCCATCTTCGGCTACGTTCGCTTCCACGCCGGGGTCGACTTCGCCAACCACATGGGCGACCCCATCTTTGCGGCCGCCTCCGGGACGGTCATCCAAGTCAAATCCCGGGAGGGCTACGGGAACACCATCATCGTCGATCACGGGGGTGGATGGACCACGCTGTACGCCCACCTCTCGCAGTACAACGTGTCCCTCAACCAGCAGGTTGAGATCGGCCAGACCATTGGATTTGTCGGTAGCACCGGATGGTCCACCGGTCCTCATCTCCATTTTGAAGTGCGCTACCGCGGATCGCCCCGCGACCCGGCCAAATACGTAGACCTCTGAGATTGCCGCAGTCAGGTTTGCCGACAATGGCCCGCTTGGTTGTCCTGGCCTTGAACTCACGGCAAGACTGATCGAATGGAGGCTCTGGTCTTCGAGCGAAAGCCCGTCCGCTATGTGGCCGCCGCGGCCGCTTCGCGAGTAGTGCCCGGCGCGGGGGGCGGCGTTGGACCCTTGCGATTGCGCGATATCGACCCGCCGGAACTGCCCGGACCGGATTGGCATACGATTCGACCCCGGCTGACTGGCATTTGCGGCTCAGACTTAGCCACGGTGGAGGGCCGGTCCTCCCGGTACTTCGAGCCGCTGGTGTCGTTCCCGTTCGTGCCCGGCCATGAGGTGGTAGGAGTCGACGATGACGGCCGCCGACTGGCACTCGAACCGGTTCTGGGACCGGCGGCTCGAGACGAGCCTCTCCCCTTCCCCGGTGCTGCCCCCGGCGACGGGGAGGACTACGGCTATCTGCTCGGGGGCGCCATCAAGGACGGCATCCAGATCGGCTTCTGCTCCAGCACAGGCGGCGGTTGGGGAGAAGCGCTGGTCGCCCATCAGAGCCAGCTTCATCGGGTCCCCGACAACTTCACCGATGAAGCAGCAGTAATGCTGGAACCCGCAGCCGGCGGTGTTCACGCTGCCCTCAAGGCCCAAGTCCAACCGGGGGACTCGGTGGCGGTGCTGGGAGCGGGAACGATGGGATTGTGCTCGCTGGCCGCCCTGCGGTCGCTGACGGAAGCCGGAACGGTTATCACCACCGCCAAATACCCCCACCAGCGGGATCTGGCCGCTGCCCTAGGCGCCGATATCGTGGTCGACCCCCGTGAAGTGCGCCGGGCTGCGCGGAGATTCTGCGGCTGTCGGATGCTTGGCGACTACCTGTCGGGTGGCGTGGACATCACGATTGACGCCGTGGGCAATCCCGGATCAGTAGCCGATGCCATTGCCATCACCCGGCCTCGAGGGCGAGTGGTGCTGTTGGGGATGCCGGAATCGGCCCGCATCGACCTGACGGGGCTGTGGCATCGCGAGACCGAAATGGTGGGCGCCTACACCTACGGAACGGAATTCCTCCACGGCGGAAGGACGGCGACCAGCTTCGAGATGGCCTTCGACTTGGTGGCCTCAGCCAATCTGGAACAGTTGGTCTCCGCCCGCTATCCCCTGCACCGTTATCGGGAAGCCATCGCCCACGCCGCGGAGGCCGGCTCTCGAGGCGCCATCAAGGTTGTCTTCGAGCAAGACAGCTGAATTCAAGAACCCAATGGGGGCAGGCCGAAGTCTGCCCCTATGGCGCTGATCTCCTCCACCAGCGCCACCGGCAGCGGGATCCCTGAAACCAGGCGTTCGGCCCGGTTCTCGTGCTCGATTTCGCCAGGCACATAGATCCGGTCCACCCCATCGGCTCGTTCGGTGTTGTGAACATCCCTAATGAGCTGGTCCATCTGCTCCCGAAATCGGTCCAATCCGCAAAATCGCTCCAAGTCCAGGGTCAAGAACATCCAGCCTTTGGCCAACCGGCGATTGCCAACCAGCTCGCTCTCGGTCTGCTCTGTGTGGCCGAAGCTGCTTCCGGCGACAATGCCCGAGAGCACCTCCACCATCAGGGCTATGCCAAATCCCTTGTAGCCCCCAAACCAGCACAAATTCTGAGCCGACGCGGTGGCGGTGTCCGTGGTGGGGCGACCCAACTCGTCGTTGGCCCATCCCTCGGGAATGGTTGGGTCGCCTCGCTTCTTGGCCAGCAGGATCTTGTTCCCGGCCACCGCGGTTGTGGCGATGTCGTAGACCACCGGCAGCTCTTCCCCCGCGGGAACCGCCCAGGAGAATGGATTGGTGGAGAAGATGCCCGTCCGACCTCCATAGGGAGGGACGATGGCCGGGCCGTTTTGCACTGCCATGGCGAAACAGCCAGCCTCGGCGGCGGGAAGTGTGTAGTAGGCCAACGCCCCCAAATGGGTGCCCTCCCGAACAGAAACGGCCGCTACCCCATGGGCTTTGGCCCGCTCGACGGCGAGTTCCATGGCCGCCATCCCTGACACCTGCCCGAATCCGATACCGCCATCCATCATCACCGTGGCACCGTCGTCACGCACAACCTCCACTTCGGTGACCGGGCGCAGATGGCCCGATCGCAGCCGATCCACGTACAGCTCAATCAGGTGGGCGCCATGGGAGTCCACGCCCCGCAAGTCGGCTTCCACCAGGTTGTCTACGACGATCTCTGCCTGATCGGAGGGAACCCCCAGTCCCTCCAGAATGTGCATCTCGTATCGACGCAAATCGCTGTGGTCCAACAGGACCACACTGGTATCGCTCACCGTTCAGCTGGCTTGCTCAGGCTTTGGAGGGCGGTAGAACATGGCGAGCTGAGTCAACCCCGCCAGCACGCCGCCTCCCGCGGCGATGGCCAGGCCAACGTAACCGTCCCAGTCGTCATCGATTCCCAGGGCGTTGTCCACCGACCACTCCATGGGGCCCAAGGTGGCCACCGTCACGGCAACTAGAGCCAGCACGAAGGTGTACTCCCATCCTTCCCGCACGATCATGAATCCGTTGTGGCGGTGCACAGTCCAGGCGGCCACCACCATGACCCCGACCATTCCGGCGGCCGCCAGCGGGGTGAGGAATCCCAATGCCAGCAACAACCCAGTGCTGATCTCGGTGAGCGCTGCCAACCAGGCATGCAGTTTGCCCGGTTTCATCCCCATGCTGTCGAACCAGCCAGCGGTACCGGGGATTCGTCCGCCCTGAAAGATCTTGCCGTACCCGTGGGCGGCGAAGGTGAGCCCGATGCCTACCCGCAACAGCAGCATTGCCAAATTCATCTCGTCCATGGGCCCACAGTACTGGCACGTCTACTCTGAATAGGTGCCCCTGTGGCTAAGCGTGCTCATTGCCACCCTTGCCGGGATGATCCTCATCCGGGTGGGCATTGGCGTGCTGTTGATGATTCGCCAGCCCCTTCCCCCTCCGCCGCCTCCCGGTGAACTGCGCAGGGTCAAAATCACCTACCGGTGCTCAATCTGCTACGCCGAAGTACGCATGACCGTCGCCACTGAAGAAGACCCCGAGCCCCCTCGCCACTGCGGTGACGACATGGATTTGCTCGCCCCCATCGACGAATAGCCGCCTTTCAAGCGCACCATTAGTTATCCACAGGCTGTGAACAAATCTGGGCACAAACTACAAGCTGGTAACTAGAAGGCAGCCAGGTTGTTAATGCCACTGGGTGGCGACCAGCATTCCCGCTAGCAGTAGTCCGAGACCGGTCAGCAAGTACCAGTTGTTGGTGTCGCCGGGCAGAAGCGCCACGTAGTTGAGCACGATCACGATGGCGCCCAGCGCCAACAAGGTGACCATCAACACCGGCACCCAGATTGGGCTGATCTTCTCCGCGGAGACCGGCACCCGGGGCGCGGCCTCATTCTCGGGCCGGGTACCCCGGGGCGTTACCCGCCCGCCCTGCACTCTGCGCTTAGTCGGCTTGGCCATGGACCAAGGATAGACGCCGAATTATCCGGCACTCGTGGTCAGCGGTCCCAGATATCGTTGACATCCGTGAGTTCCAGAATTCTGGTGATCGACAACTACGACTCTTTCGTCTACAACTTGGTTCAGTACCTGGGTGAATTAGGGGCTGAACCGATCGTCTTTCGCCACGATGCCCTCTCCCTGGAGGAAGCCCTCGATTTGGACCCCGACGGCGTCCTCATCAGCCCTGGGCCGGGACGCCCCTCCGATGCCGGGCTGAGCAATGCCCTCATCCGGGAGTTCTGCGGCGTGCGACCAGTGCTTGGCGTATGCCTCGGATTGCAGTGCCTCGGCGAAGCCTTTGGCGGGCAGGTGATTCGAGCCCCCCAAGTCATGCACGGCAAGACGTCGGTCATCCACCACACCGGGGAGGGAGTTTTTGCCGGGCTTCCCAATCCCATCGAGGCCACCCGCTATCACTCACTGATTGTGGAGCGGTCCTCGGTGCCCGATGTCTTGGCCATCACCGCGGAGACCGACGACGGGCTAGTGATGGGGCTACGCCACCGCGATCATCCGGTTGAGGGGGTGCAATTCCACCCCGAGTCGATCCTGACCGCTTCTGGCCACGACATGCTGTCCAACTTTCTGAACCAGACTGCTGTCATTCGCTAGTTCCAGGATACCGCGCAGCCATCGTCCACGCCGGGCGTGTCGCCATCAATCCCTTCGGCCCAGTTGGCGGCATTCGCCGCCACAGCCGGCATGGGATACGGGGGTTCCAGGTTCCATTCCGCGTAGAATCCCGGGATATCGGAGTAGGTCGCAGCCAACGCTCCGCACTCTGATTGGAACCTGCTAGACAAAGCGTTCCAGTTGGCGATACTGCCCAATGCACCTGGTTGGCTTGCCGCGGCAATGGACCTCACATTCACCTCCGAAGCCGCGTTTCTGGCCTCAGTTTGGCGGGGAGTGTGCACTTCGACTGGGCCGCTTGTGGGCCCCGGCCCGATGGTCGCCGGGGGCTGTATTGCCGATATCTGCTGTCCCAGACACGCGTTCACCTCTGTCCCCAGTGGGTGCTCTTCATCGGCGGTCGGGACCTGACCCATGATTCGACCAACCAACTGCTCGGCATCATTGGGGAAATCGCACTCGGGAACCGGTTGGATCAGTACCAATTCCAGGTCGGTCAACCGCTGCGCGGCTGTTTCCGGGTTCAGCCCTATCAGACTGGGCACCACCACGTACTCCGGACCAGTGGAAACCACAATAGTGATCGGGGTGTCGGGCAGCAGCAATACGGGCGGCCCGGGCTCAGTGCCGATAACCAGGCCTTCCTCCACTTCCTGAGAAGGCTCCATGGTGGGTTCGTCGGTAACCGCCAGCCCGGCCTGGGCCAGGACCTGGGTGGCTTGCAGCAAGGTCATTCCCTTCACATCGGGGACTTGCACGGGCTGAATCCCCTCCGCCACATGAAGCACCACTGTGCTGCCTGGTGCCACTTCGCTTCCCGGGGCAGGTTCTTGGCGCAGCACTTGTCCAGCCGGTGCGGTAGATCCGGTCTCCACTCGCAATTCCGTTGCAAAACCTCGGTCTTGCAAGAAGCGGGCGGCGTCGTTGGCGTTCTGGCCCACAATGCCGGGTACCGCCACCGGAACCGCTCCTGAGCTCACCGTGATTTCGATTTCGCCGCCCTGTTCCATCTCAGCCAGCGCCGCCGGGGCCTGAGAGATCACTTCGTTGGCTGCCACCGTCTCGCTGGCCTCGAAGACTTGGCTGACCACGAATCCGGCAGCCCGAAGCTCACGGATGGCCGCTTGGCTGGACAGCCCCACCACCTCGGGCACCGAAATTAGGGGGACGGGGGTAACGGTCACTGCCGGTGGGGCAACGTCATCGCCGTTGTCCAGGACGTTCGACAACACAAAGAACACCAGCACGGCCACTGCGATGAATATCACCGCGGCCGCGGTGTACAAACCGGCACGCGACGAGGGCTCCAACACCGTTACCGGTGCCGCAGGCTGCGGGGATGGCGGCTGGGGGGCCGGAGGCTGGTCGGCTGGGGGCTGAGGCGGCCCGCCGGAGGCGGGCGATGGGGAAGCTTGCTGGGCACCCGCGGACTGCTCTACTGGCTTGGCCGAAGGGGATGGGGCTGCGGGCGGGGCTTCATCCGGCTGATTGCGGGCTGAGAGTTGATGACGGCCCTCTCGATATCGCCGCAAGTCCCGCTGGAGGTCTCGGGCAGTCGGATACCGCTGCCCCGGGTTCTTGGCCAGCAACTTCATGGTGATGGCCTCGAGCGACTCCGGCAGCACGACTCCCAACGATGAGGGAGCGGGCACTGCCTGCTGGACGTGCTTGTAGGCCACCGCCACCGAGCTGTCGCCGGTAAAGGGGGGCCGACCGCAGAGCATCTCGTATAGCACGACCCCCAGCGAATACAGATCGCTTCGGTGATCCAGGGATTGCCCCTGAGCTTGTTCCGGGGAGAAGTAGGTGGCCGTTCCCATCACTGAGCCGGTCTGGGTGAGGTTCGACTCCGCTCCTCCGAATGCGGCAATGGCAATCCCGAAGTCGGTGACCTTCACCTTGCCGTCAGGCGACAGCAACACGTTTCCCGGTTTCACATCACGGTGGATGACCCCGTTGTTATGGGCAAATCCCAATGCCGCAGCCACCGACAAGGCGATTTCTGCGGCATGTTCAGGCGGCAAGGGACCATCCGAGCGCAATAGCTCGGCCAAGCTATGGCCCTCGATGTACTCCATAACGATGTAATACGTGCCTTCGGCCGAGCCCCAGTCATATACCGCCACAATGTTGGAGTGGTTGAGGTTGGCGGCCGCAGTCGCCTCCCGCCGGAACCGCTCTACGAAGCTCGGATCAGCAGCGAATTCGGGGAACAAACGCTTGATGGCCACGGGCCGCGACAAAAGAGTGTCATGCCCCAAAAAGACGTCGGTCATGCCGCCGCGAGCAATTTGGCTTCGCAGCTGGTATCGACCGCCCAAAAGCTCCTGACCGTTGTCTGCCATGGCGACAACAGCGTACTTCTTGACCTGCTCGTTTTATGGTAGGCCGACGTCGACCACGTCCACGATCACCACCGTTACGTTGTCGCTTCCACCATGCTGCAAGGCCTGGCTCACCAATGCATCGGCTGCCTCTGCCGGCGACTCGAATTGCAGCAGGATTGCATGGATGTCCCGATCGGCTACTTCGTTGGTCAGACCGTCAGAGCAAAGCAGATAGCGATGGCCGCTGACCGGCTCCAGAATCCAGTCGTCCACCACCACCTTTGGCTCAATGCCTAGGGCTCGGCTCAGATGATGCCGGTAGGTGTGGACTTCCGCTTCCTGGCGGGTGAGGATCCCGGCCTTGACCATCTCCTGCACCACAGTATGGTCCTCAGTGAGTTGGTGGAACCCGCTGTCGTCGCAGCGGTACACCCGAGAGTCGCCGACGTTGATCACCGCCAACGCCTGGCTGTGCTCGTGCTCAACCACTGCCAACGCGCACAATGTCGTACCCATCCCCTCCAGTTCGGGGCTCGACGTGGATTTGGCCAAGATCTCTTCGTTTGCCCGATCCACCGCATCCACCAGCTCATCGAGCGTGGGGGCCGGCGACTCGCTCGTTCGACGGGTGAACAAGTGGCGGCGGCGATCTCCGGTCCGAGCCTTGACTTCGGTCTCTATGTGGGCAGCCAGCACTTCTATCGCCAAGGCCGAAGCCACTTCTCCGCCTTGGTGACCCCCCAACCCGTCAGCGACCGCGAAGAGCTCTCCTTCAACCAGCATCGAGTCTTCGTTTTTCTCTCGACGTCGGCCTCTATCGGTGGCTTGTCCCGCCTTTAGCCGGATCATCAGAGTTCCATGACCGTGGTGCCCCCACTTTGCGCAGGACTATAACCAGCATCCGTCAAAATTGGCATTCGGCTACGTACTTCGGGTCAATCTTGGTTATCGATCTGATTGCTGGTCTTGTACGCTGACCACCCCGACAACCAGCGCGAGTGGCGGAATTGGCAGACGCGCAGGATTCAGGTTCCTGTGTCCGCAAGGACGTGGGGGTTCAAGTCCCCCCTCGCGCACCCTGGGCTCAGCCCACCGTCCCATCGGGGGTGGGGGTGGGGACTTCGGTCACCGGGATGACCGGAGGCGGGCCCCAGGCAATGGCCGCTTTGGAAAATCCGGCAGCCATGGCCACTGTCAGGGCCAACTCAGCCAACTCGGCTGGGGTGAATTCTTCGCTCAACGCTTTCTGATCTGCCTCGCTCAGCCCCGTTGGGTCGGAGATCACTGCGTCGGCCATCCGCAAGGCCAGCTTCAATCGATACGGCAGGTTGCTGTCGGCGTAGTCATCTCTTATCTGCTCCACCAGTTCTTCGGTGAGCCCCTGCTGCTTCGCACCTGCGAAGCGGAGGTTCTTTCAAATGTTGCAGTCGTTGACCCGGGCATTGCGAAGCCGGCCCACCTCTTTGGTGGCCTGGTCAAGTTGCCCTTCACTCCACAGCGTGCCGTAGAAGCGGTTGAACACCGCGAACAGCTCGGGCTGATGATCGAAAAGCGACATTCCGCCCTCGGGAATGGCGATCCTAGTCATTTCATTACTCCTTTCAGCACGGCCCGGCTGCGAGCCAGGGCCTCGAAGGTGGCAATAGCCGTGGTGAGCGCAGCCAATTCGGGGGCCGACAGATGCAGGTTCAACTCGGCGCACAGTTCATCGGTCACCCCGTGGGCATCCAGCACGTATTGCTCGGTGAACGCCAACACGACCCTCTCTCGGTCGTCTTGGGGAGACGCAGCTGACTCCCCACCCCCGACCATCTGCTCAACGCGGGCAGCACAAAGCTCCCGCAGTCCTTGATCCAGCCCCACATCATCAAGGGCTTGCACCAACTCATCCAGCGGGTCGGCCACAAGGGGGTCCAACGCGGCCAGGGGATTGTCGGTCGACGAAGAGCCCATCTCGATTAGCCCCCGAACATGGCCAGCCACTGCTCGGCCGAGCGGGGCATGAACACATAGTTGGTGCGCCGGGTCTCACCCATCGAAGCCGACGGCAGGGGCGAGTACAGGTGGCCCGGATACAGCGTGGCGCTGTCGGGAACCCGAGCCAGGCGCTGGGTGAGGCTCTCATACATTGCTGCCGGATCGCTTCCTGGCAGGTCAGTCCTCCCGCACCCTTCCAAGAACAGCGTGTCGCCAGCCACCAGACGCCCGTTGGTCAAGAAGCACTGACTCCCGGGAGTGTGGCCCGGGGTGTGGATCATCTCGATGTCCACCTCCCCCACCGACAACACATCACCGCTTTCGTGCCGACACAGATCGTCTTCTCCGATCCCGGTGGTCATGGTGACATAGCGGGCCTCGTCAGCCTGCACATGCACCGGAACCGACACTAGATCCAACAGCTCGGCCACCCCCGAGATAGAAAACTGCATCATCGACCCACCTACGTGATCGGGGTGATAATGCGTGGCCAACACCCCCGTCAGCTGCATGCCATCAGCCTCGACCAGATCCACAATTCCCTTCGGATCGTAAGCCGGATCCACCACCACCGCTTCCCCGGTTTCGCGATCCCCGATCAGATAGACAAAGTTCACCATCTGCCGGGCCATCATGTCGCCCACAGCCAAATCCCGCCCCGACAACAACTGCCGAAAGTACAACCGGTCGTCACTCACCTTCTGAAGCATAGGTTGCGGCGGGTCTTGGACCCGCCGCCCATTCCCCAAAACAAATCAGGGGGAGACTCTCAACCTAGGTGGTCGGGGGGTGGCGCCGGAGGCGGACTTGGCGCACGCGAAGCACGCCAAGCCGCCGTAGTGCGACAGGACCCGCCGACCACCGGAGGGTGGTATGCCTCAAGCCACCGGCTCATCATCTCCCTGCCGCCGCCATGCCTGCTCAGCCAACGACACAACCTCCCGAGCCGGCAATCCCAGCAGCTTCGAAGCCCTCACCGCCTCATCGTGCTCTACCTTCACGCGCCCCGCACTCACCTTGACCCGAACCCGTCGCCCATCCACATTTACTTCATGCTCAAGACGTTCCCGAGGCCAACGTTCGATCAACTGCCCCCGCACCCCCAGTGTGCCCGTCTCCTCCGCCAGCGTGGCTGCCACCTGATCGCCCACTGCGGGATCGGCTAACGCACTCACTGTGTAAGCCGGCCGCCCCTTCTTCATCACTATCGGCGTGATCCAAGCATCATGCGCCCCAGCTTCCAACAGCGACGCCACCGTGTGAGCCAGCGTCTCCCCGGTGGCGTCATCCACGTTGGTCTCAAACAGCATCACCGGCTGGCCCGCGGGGCGAGACGCCGCCATCGTCCCCACCACCACCTGGGTCAGGTTGGGACGGTCCTCCAGTTGGTTGTCACCCGCGCCGAACCCGCTGGCCGATATCGTCATCGGGGGCATGGACCCCCAGCCTTCCGCCAGCGCCGAAAGAATCGCCGCCCCGGTGGGTGTGGTCAGCTCCAAACCCACATCCAAGCCAAACGTCGGGCATCCCACTAGCAATTCCACCACCGCAGGGGGCGGATTGGGCAGCCGCCCGTGGGCGCTGCGGATCATTCCCCGTCCACAGGCCACTGCACTGGAGTAAACCTCGTCGATCCCCAATACCTCCAACGCGGCGCAGGTGCCCACCACGTCGATGATGGCGTCCAACCCACCCACCTCGTGAAAATGGACCTGCTCTGGTGGTCGACGATGCAGCTTGCCCTCGGCCCGGGCCAGGGCGTCGAATATCGCTAGTGCCCGGTCGGCCACCCGGTCGGGCAACCGTGCCTCCCCAATGAGTGCGTTGATGTGGCTGGCCGTACGCACCACCGACGTCTCCTGGGTGATCACCCGCACATCGGTGGCCGCAATGCCCCCTCGCTGAGCGGGATGGGCTTGCAGATCCCACCCGCCCAGGGGCAGTAATTCGCACATCTCCCGCACTTCAGCAACATCGGCCCCAGCATCGATGAGCGCCCCCAGCGCCATGTCGCCAGCAATTCCGCTGAAGCAGTGAAACCAAGCGACCTGCGCCGGCTCAGCCATCGCTAGCCCCGCTCAATTCAGCCTCTGTTGCTGCCCGCTCTCTTGATTTGAGCAAACGCAGCACCCCGCAGGCTGCTCCAAATCCATTGTCCACTCCCACCACGGTCACCCCGGCAGCACACGAAGACAGCATGGCCAATAACGGCGTAATTCCTTCGAGCGAGGAGCCGTAGCCAGCGCTGGTGGGCACCGCCACCACTGGCGCCATTGTGAGCCCGCCCACAACCGAGGCCAAAGCGCCTTCCATGCCAGCGACTACCACCACGGCGTCGGCTTCCGCCAGCGAGTCGACCTCTTTGAGAATCCGATGAAGGCCAGCCACCCCGACGTCGTTCAACCGTTGCGGGGCCAGGCCGTGAGCCGCCAGCACCACCCCGCATTCGTCGGCCACTGGGAGATCGGCTGTGCCCGCGGCTGCCAGCACCACCCGCTCGGATCTGGGGGGAGCTGGTCTCCAAACCACCGTGGCGTCGTAGCGTTCCCCGTGAGGATTGATGCGCAGCGAGGTCGCCGCCTGCTCAGCTGACGCCCGGGTCAACAGCACCGGGCCACCCGGTTGGTCGAGCAACTCCTTCACGATGGCCGCGCACTGGTCGGGCGTTTTCCCCGGTCCATATACAACCTCGGCCAGCCCCTGGCGAAGGCTGCGATGATGGTCCACTCGGGCAAATCCCAAATCAGCAAACGGCAATCGCCGCAACTGCCGAACCGCGTCGTCAGCTGAAATCACTCCGTCGTTTACGTCGGCCATCAATTGGCGAAGAAAGGCTTCATCCACCTCGATATCCCATCATCTTCAACTGGCCCCCGAATTTTCTCACAACGACCGCATTGAAGCAGACCGCTATCCTGCCCCTTTGTGACTTCCTCTGCCCGTTCTGAGTGCAATGTGGCCTATCTGGGGCCACCGGGCACATTTACCGAAGAGGCACTCCTCACCCAACCCGACCTGGCTGAAGTCGAACACTTGCTCTGCCGATCAATCCCCGAAGTGCTCGAAGCGGCCGCAGCCGGCCGCGTCGAATTGGGGTTCACCGCCATCGAGAACTCCATAGAGGGCACCGTAAATGTCGCCCTCGATGCGCTGATCTTCGAGCACGATCTGCTGATACAGCGAGAGGTGGTCATAGATGTCCGCCTTCACCTCCTGGGAATTTCTGGCGCCTCCATGGACAAAATCCAGCGGGTTATCAGCTTTCCCGTGGCCACCGCTCAGTGCCGGCGGTACCTAATTGACAACCTGCCCCACGCCGAAGAAATAGCGGCCAACTCCACCGCGGCGGCGGCCCGCGATCTGGCTATCTCTCAAGACGTCGCCACCGCGGCCATCGGCACCGCTTTGTCCCAAGAAATCTACGGACTCGAGTTGATTGCCACCGACATCGAGGACCATCCCGAAAACCAGACTCGCTTCGTCGCCGTGTCGAAATCCGGCGTGCCCGCCCCCTCCGGCAACGATAAGACCTCCATCGTGGTCTTCCAGCGCGCCGACCGGTCGGGGTCTCTGATGGGCATCCTCGCTGAATTCGCGGCCCGTTCCATCAACCTCACCAAACTGGAGTCTCGGCCTACCAAGAAGGCCCTGGGCGACTACTGCTTCCTGATCGATCTCGAAGGTCACGTCGCCGACCAGCTGGTAGCCGACTGCCTCACCAGCATCGTGGCCAAGCACGGCGAGGTGAAGTTTCTCGGCTCCTACCCCACCACCAGGGGCAGCGAAGAGCAGAACAGCAATGCTTCTACTGCGTGGACCGAAGCCCAAGACTGGATTGAAGAATTGCGCGGCCAGGTGGATTCCGATTGATTTGACAGGTTCTAATAGCTTCCATTAGAACTGTTGCCGACCACTTTCCCCCAAGGACGCGCAGGAGATCATGGAATTCGGCATTTTCGTCAACGGCTACATCCCCGGGCCAGCAGCCCACGACACCGAGGCAGAACACACCGCTTTGATGCGAGAGGCCCACTACGCCATCACCGCCGACAAGTACAACTGGAAGTACGTCTGGTTCGGCGAGCACCACTGCCTTACCGAATACAGCCACATGTCGGCGCCGGCCCCGGTCATGGGCTATGTCGCGGCCAAGACCGACCGCATTCATCTCTCAACCGGCATCACCAGCCTGCCCACCGCCAAAGAGCACCCGGTTCGCATTGCCGAACGGGCCGCCATGCTCGACCACATCACTGAGAACCGCTTCGAGTTCGGGACCGGGCGAGGAGCGGGTAGCCACGAAGTGGCCACTTTTGGAGGGCTCACGCCGCCGGAGACCAAGTCGATGTGGGATGAGGTCATTCGCGAGATACCCCGCATGTGGGAGCAGCGCGACTACTGCTTCGAGGGCGAGCACTTCTCGGTGCCCAAGCCCCACAACGTGCTGCCCAAGCCCTACGGCAACGGCCACCCCCCCATTTGGGTGGCGTGCGGCAACCCACCCACGTTCGCCAAGGCCGGCTCGCTGGGCATCGGCGCCATTGCCTTCAACTTCGAGCCCATCTTCAACCTCAAGGGTCGCATCGACGCCTACAAGGAGGCCATCGACAGCCCGGTGGAGCAGATCGGCCAGTTCAAGAACGACAACGTGATGATGACCAACGCGGTCATCTGCCTCGAGGACCGAGAGCGGGCCCGGGAAATCGCCAAGTCCAAGGGCCGAGGCTACCTGGTCACCATGGTGAACCTCTACCACGACACCATGCCCAAGTCACCCGACGCCATCACTTGGCCGTCGGCGCCCACGCAGATCGAATGGACCGACGAGATGCTCGACGGCGCCATTGCCGGCGGCTACATGCTGTGCGGCAACCCTGAAGAGGTGTGCGAGCAGGTGGCCCGCTATCAGACGGTGGGCTGCGATCAGGTGGTATTCGGCCTCCCTGGCGAGGGCATGGAACACGACGAGATCGACGAGATGCTCGAGGTATTTGGCACCAAGGTCATCCCCGAGTACGACCCCGATCCGGTTCATTCCACCGACCGCTACCGGGCTACCGCCCAGCGCCGCTACTCCGACTTCCAGTTCCCGCTGCCTGAAGGCATCGACGTGGAGCTCATTCCCGAGACCGCGCTGTTGCCCCTGGGACACGGCAACTAGGCCACTTAGACCGAGGAGCGAGCGGCCATGCCGCGCGACGCCACCGAAACCCGAAGCCGACTGATCGCCGAAGCCGAGCGGCTATTCGCCGACCAGGGCATCTGGCGGGTACGGGTGCAGGACATCGTGGCCGCGGCTGGTCAGCGGAACAGTTCGGCGCTCTCCTATCATTTCGGCTCTCGCCAAGGCGTGCTCGACGCCATTCTGCGAGATCACGGCGAACCCATCGACCAGGAGCGGGGTCAGGTGTGGGCCGAGGAAGGCGACGACGGGACACCGGCGCTCATCGAAGCTCTGATCCGACCTCTCACCCGTCGTTTGTCCACTTCGAGCGGGCGGTGTTATCTGAGGATCGTGGCTCAGCTCAGCGCCGAGTTCGCCCGCTGGGATCTCGACCCCACCCACGTCCCGGCCAACCTCAACGCCATCTTGCGCCTGCTGCGTGGTCGGGCTCTGGCTGGCGACAAGGCCCAACGAGACGAGCGGGTACTGGCCATGATCCAGCTGATGACCGCCTCGCTGGCTGAGCGGGCTCGCCGCATCGAGGCGGGCGATCCCCTGGACACCGATGAAGACGTGTACGCCGCCAACCTGGTGGACATGCTGACTGGGATCATCGAGGCACCGGCTCGCGCCGCTCTCGTTGCGACACCAGTCCGGTAGCTTTCTTCTGTGCCCGACAATTTGAGCGAGCGACCCCTCACCGGCCTGTGGTTTGAAGAACTCACCCCGGGATTGGTCATCCACCACGCCATCCGCCGCACCATCACCGAGGCCGACAACGTGGCCTTCACCACCATGACCATGAATCCAGCGCCTATCCACCTCGACGCCGACTTCGCCTCGAGCACAGAATTCGGCAAACCGCTGGTCAACTCCCTGCTCACTCTGGGGTTGACTGTGGGCATCAGCGTTCACGAGACAACCATGGGCACCACCGTGGCCAATCTGGGCTTCAAGGAGGTCTCGTTCGGGGCCCCCGTGTTCGCCGGCGACACCATCCGAGTGGAGACCGAGGTGCTGGACGCCCGCCCGTCTGCATCCCGCCCCACCCAGGGAATTGTCACTTTCGAGCACCGGGCCTACACCGTGGGCTCAGAAACCCTGGTTTGCCGGGCCGTTCGCACTGGCTTGATGCATTGTCAACCGCCGCAATAGGCCATGCTTTGGGCATGAACCGACTTGAGAACAAAGTCGTCATTGTCACTGGGGCGGCGTCTGGCATCGGACAAGCCACTGCGGCCCGGCTGCGGGCCGAGGGCGCAACCGTGGTGGGCATCGACCGAGACCCGGTCGACGACGTGGACATGGCCATAAAGCTTGACCTGCTTGATCTGGAAGCCATTGCCCCCGCAGTCAGCCAAGTGGTGGACGCCTATGGCCGAATCGACGTGCTGTGCAACATCGCCGGGATTGGTCATTTCGCCAGCGACGAAGGCGAGACTCTCGAAGCATGGAATCGGGTTATCGGGGTGAACCTCACCGGCACTTACTTCATGTCCCAAGCCTGTTTGCCCCACTTGCTCGAATCGCAGGGCTGCATTGTGAACACCGCCTCAACTGCCGGCACTCACGCCCAGCCGTGGAGCTCCGCTTACTCCGCCTCCAAAGGCGGTGTCATCGCCCTCACCCAAACCATGGCAATCACCAACGGGCGATCGGGCGTACGGGTCAACTGCATCGCTCCGGGCGGGGTGGAGACAGCAATCGGGGTCCAATTCACCCCTCCGGAGGATGTAGATCTCACCCTCATGGCCCGCATCATGCCCTTCGATCGCCCAGGCCAGGCTTCGGAACTGGCCGCTGCATTCGCCTTCTTGGCCAGCGACGACGCCAGTTACTGCAATGGGATCGTCCTCAGAGTTGACGGAGGGACAATGACATGAGCCACGCAACACCGCCCCTCGGCGGCCTTCGAATTATTGAGAGCTCGTTGCTCGGACCAGGGTTTTTGACCACGTTCTTGTCCGACCTCGGCGCCGATGTCATCAAGGTGGAGCCTCCCCAGGGCGACTACATCCGTCAAATGACTTGGCCCATTGTCAACGGGGTGTCGCTGCTTCATCTGCACACCCACCGGGGCAAGAAGAGCGTCGTGCTCAATCTGCGCGAGCCCGAGGGTGTGGAGCTGTACCTGGAGCTCGCCCGCAACGCCGACGCCGTGGTGGAGGCCATGCGGCCCGGCGCCCTGGAGCGACGGGGCTTGGGCTACGAGCAGCTCAAAGAGGTGAATCCCCGGATCGTGTTCGCCACCATCAGCGGCTACGGCATGACCGGCCCCTACAAGGACATGCCCAGCCACGGCATCGCCTACGACACTTGGGCTGGGCTCATCCCTCCCGCTTACGACGATGAAGGCTTCTGTCGCATTCCGGAAATGCCCAACATCGGCATCAACATCGCCCCACTCATCGGTGCCTTCGCCCTATTGGCCGGCATCATACGGGCCCGGGAGACTGGCGAAGGTTGCCAACTCGAACTGGCCCAATCTGACGGCGCCGCTTACATGGACTGGTACCGCATTGAGACGTGGAAGGCCTACGAGCGGCCAGAAGACGAGGTCACCGGCAACCCTTCCGACGACTACGAGCGTCGGGCCCCCGGTCTGGCCGGCATGTGGGAGGGTGTCCGCTACCAGATGTACGAGTCCTCCGACGGCCATGTGCTGTTCATGGCCTCCGAGCAGGCTTTCTGGCGCAACTTCTGCGAGGCCCTCGATCGCATGGACCTCTTTGACCGCTGGCCGGGATCAAAGTACGCCGACCACGCCCGGGGCAATCTGGAAATGCAGCGGGAATTGCGGGACATCTTCCGCACCAAGACCAGCGCTGAGTGGCTGGAGTTCGGCGATCGGGTGAACACCCCTATCGCCCCGGTGAACAACGCCAAGAATGTGGTCGACGACCCGCAGTTCCAAGACCGTCTGCCGCTGTTCACCACCGAGCAGGTGGGCTGCGAACAGCTCCCTCTCCCGGTCAAGTTCTTCGACGAGGAACTCCCCGTGCCCACCCACGCCCCCACCGTCGGCCAGCACACCGAAGAAGTGTTGAGCGAGGTTCTGGGCTTGGGCGATGACCGGTTGTCGGCGCTGCGGGAGCAGGGCATATTCGGATGACCGAATCCAGCTCGGCCGACTCAGTGGCCACCGAGCTGCTGAATGAAGCCGTCGAGCTGACCCGCGAAGCCGGTCACCTAACGCTGCGCTGGTTCAACGATCATGAACTCTCGGTGCACCGCAAGGACGACGGCTCGCCGGTGACCGAAGCCGACAAGGCCGCGGAGGCGTTTCTTCGGGAGAACCTGGCTAAGAGATTCCCCGACGACGCGGTGATCGGCGAAGAGTTCCCTGAAGAGCAGGGTACGTCGGGGAGGACTTGGATCATTGATCCCATCGACGGCACCCGGAGCTTTGTCCGCGGTGTACCCCTCTTCACCACGTTGTTGGCCATGATCGACCAGGAAGGCCCCGCCATCGGCGTCGCGGCCGTCCCCGGCCTCGACGAGGCGGTGTGGGCCGGCCGAGGCCTGGGCTGCTACCACAACGGCCGACGCTGCCAGGTGAGCTCGCAAGCTGACTTGAGCCGGTCTTATCTGTGTGCCTCCGGCTTCGAGTGGTGGCCCGACGGTGCATTCGACCGAGTACGCCAGACCGGTGCCCGCATGCGCACTTGGGGAGACGGCTACGGCTACGTGCTGGTCGCCACCGGCCGGACTGAGGCCATGATCGACCCGGGTCTCAACGTCTGGGACATAGCTCCCATGCTGGTGATTGTTCCCGAAGCCGGAGGCCGAGTCAGCCAATGGAACGGCACCGACACCGCATCCGCCGGCGACTGGCTGGCCACCAACGGAAACTTCCACGAAGAACTAAGAACCCTCCTGCAAAACAATGAGTGAGGGTGATATGGGGTAGGCGTGGTGGGGGGTGGCGCCGCAGGTGGACCTGGCCGCTCCGCCGGCCAGGCCGCCGGAGGTGACAGGACCCGCCACCACGCCAACTTT
The DNA here is from genome assembly GCF_965208355.1 of Candidatus Poriferisocius sp. Taxonomy (GTDB): domain Bacteria; phylum Actinomycetota; class Acidimicrobiia; order Acidimicrobiales; family Bin134; genus Poriferisocius. Next base: position 88,600 of record NZ_CBDBOM010000002.1, on the reverse strand, counting down.
GCTTTGTGTTAAGCCCCCAAAAACTCCTCCGACACCACCCCATGCCCAGCTACCAGATCCAAGAACTCAACCGCATCAACAACCTCAGAAAGCCCCACAACTCCAGACCCGGACACCTTCCCCGCCCCAATCAACTCAAGAGCGCTCACCACAACAGCTGCCGCTACAAATCCTGGCGCCCCTGAAGCCCCCAGAATCCGCCCGGCCCAAGCATCATCACGCTGCCCCCGAACCTCTACTCGGACCGCACCCAGCTTCCCCTCCGGATGCGGCGGCCGCAGCATCGGCAGCCAGGAGGAAAACCGATCCCTACGAGTGGCCGCCATACGGGCTGTAATGCGATCTGCCCTGCTGAACTTCCGAACCAGCAGCATCGGGTCGGGCAGAGCCGCCCGATAGCAATCTGCGGCGTCCACCGGACTTGGGAACCAGCAAAGCTCTCGCCCCGAACCACCCGGCCGTTGCTTCCAGCCACCTCGCCATTCCAAAGCCAAAGAACTCAGGGCCCGGTGATGCTGGCGGGCGCACGCCGGCCCCCCAGTGCCGAATTTGGCGACGTGCACCTCGGTAACTCGGTCGAATTCCGCGGCTGCTCTCACCGCAAGCACATCGCTCAATCCGGGTGCCATGCCCACCCCGGCAATTACCAGCGAATTCTGTTGTCGAACCGCGCCGTTCATACCCAGCATCCGTCTCACATCGGCAACCGAGTCAGATGTGGCCAACACCACCCGCCCATGGCCGAGGAGCCGACGAGCCAGTCTGGCCTGACTGCCTGAAGCGGTGGCCAAGATCACCACATCGGCGGGATCCTCCAAGCTCCCCTCAGTCACCGGAGGCCCATATTTCTCGGCCAAGTGCCAGGCTCGATCTGGATTTTGGTCAATCACTGCAACCCGGCTGACGGAGCTGGATGGCGAATTGGCCAACTGCTTCACCACTCCGGCGCCGACCACGCCCGCGCCGACAACCAGTATGTCCATGCGGCTCAGATGGAGCAGTTCGGAATCAGTTGCTGCCGCTGATCTGGCGCCAGCCGCCCGACTGAGGCGGTACGCCCCCAGTTCCCCGAGCACGCAAGATGGCGGCAATGGCGGCCGCCCCTGCCAGAGCAACCAGCGCTCTTCGCAGAATCTTCACGACACCCATCCTAACGAACTCCCTCAACGGTGCAACCAGGGAATACCTGCAACGTGGGGCTAGCTGGATTCGAACCAGCGACCTCACCCTTATCAGGGGTGCGCTCTAACCGACTGAGCTATAGCCCCAAGGCCAAACCGAGGGGAGAGCTTACTTTCGGGGATTCCAGGCAGGCCAACGAAATCGGCGAGGCCGGGTCCGGGGCCGCTGCCGGGCTGTCTCCTCTTCAATGACCGTGACCCTCATTCCACCGGTCAGATCACTGATGAGGTTGAACAGCACACACAGCAGAACATTGAAGAACGTGCCCGCCACCACCAACACCAACCCGCCTATGGCAAACCCGCGGAATATCTGGCTGGCGTTGAATTTGAACTCTTGCAGTGCGAACAGCTCCTCAATGAACGACTCGGTGTCGTCCACGGTGCCCGATCCCACCGCAATGCTCCACAGCATCACGCCGGCCAACATCACGATCACCCAAAGGCACAGGTAGAAGATCAACGAGATCTTCAGCACGGACCACGGCTCTATGTGGCGGATCACCCGGCGCACCTTGCGCGCCTGCAATCGCACTGCCCGCCGGTACTCCCTCGGGGTCACCTTGACCGGCTGGCGCGCCACTGCCTGGCTGGGCAACGGCGCGGCAGATGGGTCGCTCACCCGACCGGGGTCGATGGACACGCCCCGAAGTGTAAGGGATCGCTGGTCGCAAATGACTGGCACCGCCACCATCCCACTGGGAGTAGCTCCGCTCTGGCTGTCGCCAGCGCGCCGTCGCGGCGCACTACCACCTCGGTCTCGAAGCCCTCTTGCACCATCGAAACCAGCGTGGCCCGGTTGGCCGTCGCCGTCGTTGTAGCAGCCTGTGGGTCGGCTGCCGCGGCCATCGCCACTGCATCGGCGACCGCGGTTGCCCGGGCCCGGCGGACCGCGTCAGCACCAAGCTGTCCCAGCAGCAGGATTGCCATTCCGATCACCGCCAAAATACCTACGCCCAACACCGAGATCGATCCCCGCTCGTCCATCGCGTCTCTCCGCTGTCATGTCTGGGGGGAAGTTTCGGCGAGTGGGAAACTAGTCCTCGTCTTCCGAGCTGGACAAGACCGGTGCCACCGCAGCCACCAATTGATCTTCGGACAAGCTCATCACCCGCACTCCTGAGGCCTGCCGCCCCTTCACCGAGACCGATGAAACCGGAATTCGGATGGTCACCCCGTTGGACGCCACCACGAATACCTCGTCGTCTGGGGCCACTACCCGTGCGGCCACCATCGTGCCTCGGCCGTCCATCATCCTCATGGCCCGCATACCCATGCCACCGCGGTGCTTAGCCCGAAACTCGTCGAGCGGCATCCGCTTTCCGAATCCCTGGTCGGTAACCAGCAGCATCTCGTCGCCGGGTTGCACCGCACTGGCGGCCACCACTACGTCCTCGCCTCGCAACCTCATTCCCCACACACCGGCTGCTTGCCGTCCCATTGCCCGGACCTCGTCCTCCGAAAACCGCATGAGCTGGCCAGATGCGCTCACCAAACAGATGTCGTCGTTTCCCCTGGTCGGGAGCACCCGAACCAGCTCATCGCCCTCTCTCAGGTTGATGGCGATCAGCCCCTTGGTACGGGTCTTGTCATATTCCAAGAACCGGGTGCGTTTCACAACTCCCCGGCGGGTCACGAACAGCAGGTATCGCATCGTCTCGTAGTCCCGGGTGTCGATCACTGCGGAGACGGTCTCGTCGGGAGCCAGATGCAACAAGTTCACGATGGCCATGCCCCGGGCGGTTCGGCTGGTTCGGGGAACCTCGTGGACTTTGATGCGATACACCCGACCCATGTTGGTGAAGAACATCAGGTAGGCGTGGGCGGTGGTATGGATGAGTGAGGCGATGTAGTCGCCGTCCTTCAGATTGGCGCCAATAACACCTTTGCCGCCTCTACCCTGAGTCTTGAACTCGTCGGGAGTCACCGTCTTGACGTACCCGGCCGCGCTCAAGCTGAACATCAAGTCCTCATCGTCGATGAGGGCCTCGATGTCGATCTCGCCGTCGTCGGCCGTTATCAGCGTACGCCGGTCGGTGGCGTAGGCCTCCCGCACCTCCAACAGTTCTTCTCGGATTACGGCCCGCAGCTTGGCGTCGTCAGCCAGAATGGCCTCTAACTCCACAATGAGCGCCCGCTTCTCGGCCAGCTCGTTGTTCAGCTCCTGGCGGCCGAGCTGGGTGAGCCGGCCCAACGGAAGGTCCAGAATGTGGTTGGCCTGAATCTCGCTGAACTCGAAGTGCTCGCCCATCAGCGTGGCCCGGGCGGCAGCCCGGTTCTCTGATGCCCGTATGGCAGCAATGATCTCGTCGATCATGTCCACCGCCCGCACCAGGCCCTCGAGGATGTGTTCCCGTCGCTGGGCCTCGTCCAAGCGGAACTGCGTCCGGCGGCTCACCACTTCCTGCTGGTGGCGGGCGTAGGCGGCCAGGCAGTCGCGCAGCGTCATCGTCCGGGGCACTCCGTCGGCCAGCGCCACCATGTTCACCGTGAATGTGGTTTGCAACGGGGAGTGCTTGTAGAGGTTATTGAGCACTACCAGCGCCGAAGCGTCCTTCTTCAACTCGAATACCAGCCTGGTCTGGCCCTTGGCCGACTCGTTGTGTATCTGGCGGATGCCGTCGACCACCTGGCGATTTACCAAGTCGGCTACTTTCTCCTCAATGATCTCGGCACTGGTCTGGTAGGGAATCTCGGTAACCACGATCCTGGTCTTGGAGTCGCCCTCCACAATCTCCGCTGAGGCCCGCACCTTTATGGCCCCTTGACCGCTGGTATAGGCGTCGCGGATGCCCTGGAGGCCCATGATGCAGCCACGGGTGGGAAAGTCCGGACCCTTGACAAATTCCATCAGACTCTCGTCGGTGGCCTCGGGGTTTTCCAGCAGATGGTTGACTGCGTCGATCACCTCGCCCAGATTGTGGGGCGGGATGTTGGTGGCCATACCCACCGCAATGCCCTGACTGCCGTTCACCAACAGGTTTGGGAACCGCGATGGCAGCACCTCCGGCTCCTGCTCAGTGGAGTCGAAATTGTCGGTGAAATCGACGGTCTGCTCGTCGATACCGTCCAATAGCCTCATGGCCAATTCGTCGAGACGGCACTCGGTGTATCTCATGGCCGCGGGCGGATCGTTGGGAGACCCAAAATTGCCATGGGGGTCGATGAGCGGGTGCCGCAGTGAGAAACCCTGGCCGAGGCGCACCAGGGCGTCGTAGATCGCCTGGTCGCCGTGGGGGTGGTACTTGCCCATCACATCTCCCACCACCCGAGCGCATTTCACATAGGGACGGTTGGGCCGGGTCCCCTGGTCGTACATTCCCCAGAGGATGCGACGGTGGACTGGCTTGAGACCATCTCGCACATCGGGAAGTGCCCGAGCGGTGATAACCGACATGGCGTAGTCCAAGAATGACTGCTCCATCTCAGTCTGGATGTCAATGTCCTGGATCGCGCCGCCTGGCGCCTCCTCTGGCTCAGGCAAGATGTCAGGCTCGTCGGACACAGGATCCCTCTGCGTTCATATGTCCAGGAAACGGACGTCTTTGGCGTTGGTTTGGATGAACTGTTTGCGTGCCTGCACATCCTCTCCCATCAGCCTGGAGAACACCCCGTCGGCAATCGCAGCCTGCTCCACCGAGACCCGCAGCAGGGTGCGTCGCTCCGGGTCCATGGTGGTCGCCCACAGCTCCTCGGCATCCATCTCACCGAGGCCCTTCAGACGCTGGAATTCCGCACTGTGCTTGGAATTCTCGGCCAAGAAGGCCTCCTTGGCATGGTCGTCTTTGAGATAAATCTTCGAACGGCCCACTTCAGTGGAATACAGCGGCGGCTGGGCGATATAGACCAGTCCATCCTCCACCAGCTTGTGCATCTGCCGATAAAAGAACGTAAGCAGCAGCGTGCGAATGTGGCTGCCGTCCACGTCGGCATCAGCCAGCAGGATCACCTTCCCATAGCGGATCCGAGACTCAGCCGGAGAAGTTCCTTCGCTGTCCTCTCCGTTGCCGTTTCCGTTTTCGCTGCCTCCGTCGAATTCCTCGCCAAAACCCGCGCCGATCGCCGCCACCAGTGCCTGGATTTCCGTGTTGCGGAGCATCCGGTCAACCTGAACCCGCTCCACGTTGAGGATCTTCCCCCGGATGGGGAGGATGGCCATGGTTTTCGGGTCTCGGGCATCCTTGGCCGACCCGCCCGCCGAGTTCCCCTCCACAATGAACAGTTCGCATTCATCCCGGTTTGTGGAGGTGCAGTCGACAAGTTTGCCGGGCAGTCCCGCTCCGTCGAGAGCCGACTTGCGCCTGGTGGCGTCGCGGGCCTGGCGCGCCGCTAGTCGGGCCTTCTGGGCCTGAAGGCACTTGGTCACGATCTTTCGGGCGTCGGAGGGATTCTCTTCCAGCCACTCGGCCAATTTCTCGTTGGTAGCCCGCTCCACCAGAGAGCGCATGGATGCATTCCCCAGCTTTGCCTTGGTCTGGCCTTCGAACTGCGGCTCTCTAAGCCTCACGCTCACGATGGCCGTGAGCCCCTCGCGGATGTCCTCGCCGGCCAGGTTGTCGTCCTTCTCCTTCAGATGCCCCTTGGCCCGGCAGTAGTCGTTGACCACTCGAGTGAGCCCCTTGCGGAAGCCCTCCTCGTGCATGCCGCCCTCAACGGTGTTGATTCCGTTGGCGAAGGAGTGCAGTCCGTCGGAGTTGTAGCCGGTGTTCCACTGAAAGGCCACCTCCACTTCGTCGCCGTCTTCTTGCTGCGAGAAGAAGCCGACCTCACCGAACAGCGCGTCCTTGGAGCTGTTCACCTCCCGGACGAAGTCGCTGATGCCGTCTTGGTAGCAGTACACCGTCCAGTCGGCTCCGCCCGTGCCGTCGGGACGCAGATCGCGGAACTTGATCTCCAGGTTGCGGTTCAAAAACGCCATCATCTGAAGCCGCTCCAACAAGCCCTGGGCCCTGAACCGGACGTCGTCGAAAATGCTCTCGTCAGGCCAAAAGCGAACCGTCGTCCCGGTGCAATCCTCAGGACTGTCACCGGTGACCCGCAGGTCGTCTGTTATTTCCCCGCCATTGGCAAACGACATCGTGTGGAGACGGCCGCCCCGATCGATCTCCACCTCCAGACGGGTGGACAGAGCGTTCACCACCGATACGCCCACGCCGTGCAAGCCGCCCGACACCTTGTAGCCGTTGCCGCCGAACTTGCCGCCCGCGTGCAGGAGGGTGAGCACCACCGCCACTGCACTCATGTCGGGATGCTGGGGATGGGGGTCGACGGGGATGCCTCGCCCGTTGTCGCGAACCTCGCAGCCGCCGTCGGCCAGCAGGGTCACCTCGATGGTCGTGCAGAAGCCGGCCATGGCCTCGTCCACGGCGTTGTCCACCACTTCATATACCAAGTGATGCAGCCCGGTCACCGAGGTTGACCCGATGTACATGCCCGGACGCGTTCGGACGGCGTCGAGGCCTTCCAAAACGGTTATGTCTTCGGCTCTGTAAGACTCAGACGTGTTAGTCACGACCTGGCTTTTCTGCCCTGATAGACGGGCCTTGTTGGGGGTTGGGCAGTCGCTCCCGCCGAACAATTCGCCTCGCGGGCAAGTCGGCCAAATGCGCTGCCTCCGATGGTGAAATTCTACCAGTTTTTCGGGCCTGATTGACTCACCGGAGAGGCGTTTACCGGCCCTCGGCAACCATCACCGGGGGCGGACCTTCACTATCAAAGAAGTGACAGCTTCCTCTTCGGCGGCGGCGTTGATCCGGCTGATCAGCTCGGCGCTGAAAAACCTCATCTCAGTGGCCCATGCAGGGTCGTCCACCGCCACTACCAGTTCGCCTCCAACCAGTCGCACCGGCGACGAATGGGCGGCCATAACGGAGCCGACCAGCCCTTCCCAAGAGTCGAAGACCATGCTCAAGACTTGGGCCCGCGGTGCCTTCAGCCCCGACGCCAACCGGTCGAGCGCTTCCTTCAGCCGCTTGGGTCCCGATGACTTGTTCAGCGGCTCCCATCCCATCGTCCTAGTTTGCCTCCACCGTGCGGGTAGGAAAACCGAGAGTCACTCTTCGCGCTCGACTCGTCCGGCTGTCACCTTGAATCTGGCGCTGTAGTCGATGTCACCGGGCAATGCCCCCGCCGTCGTCAGCAGGGTCTGCTCGGATTGCAAGGCCCCCAGCACACCGCGCGACCGCTCAGGGTCAAGTTCGGAGAACACGTCGTCCAGCAACAGCAGCGGAGACTGGCCGGTAGCCCTCCCCAGCTCCCGGTGTACGGCTAGGCGCAATGCCAAGGCCAGCGATCGCTGCTCTCCCTGCGACGCATGGGTGCGGGCCAGCCTCCCCTCCAATATCACCGACATGTCATCGCGATGAGGACCCACTGTCGTCGCCCCCCGACGCAAATCCTCGCTGCGGACTCGGCTCAGCGTCTCCTTCAGCTCGCCTGCCGTCCAGGTTGATTCGTAGGCCAAATCCACCGGGGTTGCCTGGCCGGCAATCTCACCGTAGGCCGCGGCCACATCGACGCTTAGTTCGGCCACCAGACTCCTTCGGGCCGCGGCCAAGCGCTCGCCGACATCGGCGAGTTTGTCGTCCCATACATCCAGAGTCATCTCTGCATCGGCGTTGAGGTGACCACCGGTCTGGCGAAGCAAGGCATTCCGCTGGCGGAGAATGCTCTCGGTGTCCGACCGCGCCACGTCGAGACGGGGGTCGATCTGGCTCAGTGCGTTGTCGAGAAAGCGGCGTCGCTCGCCAGGCCCCCCCTTCAGCAGGACTAGGTCGTCTGGCATGAAGATAGACACCGGGGCTAAGCCCAGCAGGTCTCGCCGGCGGACTCTCTGGCGGTTCACCTGGAATTGGGACCGCCCCGAAGACCTGAGTGCGGCTTCAAAGAGAACATCTCTTTGGTCCACCTTCATCTCGCCCCTTACCACCGCACCGGAGCTCTCAGCGCCGGTGCGGATCAATGCCTCGGTGGGGGTGACGCGAAACGATGTCATAGTGGCCAGGTAGAAGACCGCTTCCAGCAAGTTGGTCTTACCCTCTCCGTTGGAGCCCACAATCAGGCTTGTGCCAGCGGGAAACTCCAAATCGAGTTGAGAGTAGTTGCGAAAGTCCGCCAGCCAGATGTGTTGAAGCCGCACACCCTGCTCAGTTGATACGCACAGGCATCAACAAATACAGGAACCCCTCGGACTCGGGTGTCCGGATAACCGCCGGCTTCAGTGCGTCAACTGTGTTCAGCACAATCTCATCACCGGGTGCTGCCTCTGCTCCGTCTAGCAGGTACTCGGGATTGAATGCGACGGTTAGATCCTCACCCTCAAACGTCGCGTCCAGCTGCTCCCTGGCCTCGCCGACGTCTTGCGTCGTAGCTGATAGCTCAAGTCCGGTACTCGTCATGTCCAACCGAATCGGGGTCGAATCCTGAGCCATGAGACGAACCCTTCTCACCGCATTGATGAATGCCTCGGTTCCCACGGTAAGCCGATTGGGTTGGTGGGTCGGAATCAATCCCTGATAGCTGGGGAATTCCCCTTCTATCAGTCGAGTTGTTACCGTCACCGCCCCCAGTGAGAAGGATGCCTCACGCTCACTGAAGCGGACGCTCACTTGTTCGATGTCCCCGAGCAACCGAATCACTTCTTGCAGTGCCCGGGAAGGCACCAACACGCTCTGCTCCGATCCCAGTACTTCCAAACCGGGCAGATCACATAGCGCCAAGCGATAAGAATCCGTGGTAACCAGGCGAAGGCCCTCTTGCTCGGCCGATAGCAGCACTCCCGTCAACACCGGCCGTGACTCGTCAGCCGACGCCGCCTTCACCACCTGGCGCAGTGCGGTCAACAAGGCCTCGGCCTCCAGCACTACGGGGTCTCCCTCCAATGAGGCAATCTGGGGAAAATCCTCCACACCCATGGTTTGCAGGGAGAATTTGGACCGAGCCGAATCGATGTGCATGCCCTCATCATCGAATTCCACGTTCACAGCACCGGCGTCAAGTGAACGAACAACTTCGCCGGCCAGCCGAGCAGTCACCACCGCCTCGCCGTCACCACCCCCGGCAACTGTCAGTTGTACCGTGATCGTCAACTCACGATCTGTTGCCGTCAGCGTCAACTCGTCGCCGCTGAGCGACATATGCACCCCGGAGAGCACCAGCTGGAATCCCCCGCGAGTTCCCGCAGCTCTGCCTGTTGCCGACAAAGCATCCAGCAGGGCGTCTCTCTCGCATCGGAATTTCACAGGGTTCTCGCTTTCTTACCTGTAGTAGTTAATTTAAATTACTGCTAGCAGCAGTAGGGCGGTGGAAATGTGGAAACACATCATTTCCCCTGGTTAGCCTGCGATTTGTTGTTCCTGCACTTTCCCCAGGCAAGTGGATTGTACGCGGCGATTTTCGATTTCCTGTGGATGGAAGCCCAGTTGCCCCCAACCCCGCGGCGTCTGTCCCCAGGGGAATCCCCCAGACGTCCCCACCGACGGCGACTCAAGCATTCTTGATCCTCTGGATCAGTTCGGTTATTTGATTGAAGGTCTCGGGTTGCTCGGCCATCTGCTTGGTGATCTTCTGGACGGCGTGTATTGCGGTGGTGTGGTCGCGGCCGCCAAATGCCCGAGCAATGTCCGGATAGCTCAATTCGGTCAGCTCCCGAAAGACGTACATGGAAACTTGGCGGGCCTTCACCAGAGGCCGCTGCCGTCGCGGCCCCACGATGTCTTCAACGTGGAACCCGAACAGCTCGGCCGTGGCGTTCAAGATGACATCGGCGGTAACCGGTTGCGGCTCTCGACGAGCCGTTATATCCCGGAGGACGTATTGGGCCAGTTCTAGATCCAAATATCTGTCGTTGAAGCTGGCATAAGCGGTAACCCGGGTCAAAGCTCCTTCCAATTCGCGGATGTTGTCTTTGATGTTGCTTGCGATGAATGTCAGTACTTCGTCATTGATCACAAAATTCGATTGTTCGGCCTTTTTTCGCAGAATAGCTAGCCGAGTCTCAAGATCTGGAGGTTGGATATCGGTTAAGAGTCCCATTTTGAATCGGCTCGTCATGCGATCTTCAAGTGTAGGAATAGCATCAGGTGGACGATCACTTGTAAGAACGATCTGCTTGTTTACTTCATGCAGTGAGTTAAAGGTGTGAAAGAACTCCTCCTGCAATCCCTCTTTTCCTTCAAGAAATTGGATGTCGTCAACAAGGAGAACATCAACTTCCCTATAGATCTTTTTGAAATCACTACGAGTGTTCGTACGAATCGCATCAACGAATTGGTTGAGGAAGGTCTCTGTAGACACATACACAATGCGCTTTATTGGGTGCCGTTGATCATCAACGTAGTGGCTCTTGACGTAGTGCCCAATGGCTTGGAGGAGGTGGGTCTTGCCGAGACCGGCGTGGCCGTGGATGAACAGGGGATTGTACGATTTACCAGGGGTTTCAGCCACAGATAGGGCAGCTGCTTGGGCAAACCGGTTGGACGGGCCTGTCACAAACTTGCCAAAGACATAGTTGGGGTGAAGAGCGTTGTTGGTTCGGCTAGCTGGCGTAGGACTATCGACTTCTGGAAGCGCTACCGGTGGAGAAGAGACGGCAACGTGAAGATCTTCACTGGTGGTGTCTTGTTCAGTGGAGATCTTTAGGGTGATATGTGTGGCGTTTGAGCTAGCAAGAGCGTTTCTCAAGACTTCAAAGTACTCGCCTTCGAGGCGGTCTTTGATGATTGTGTTCGGGACAGTAAGCTCCAGAACATCTTCCTCGAGAGACGTCGGTTTTGCTGGATTGAAAGTCGACTGCCAAACGGCGTCGGGGACTTGAGTTCGTATGCTGTTGGCGCATGAGGACCAGAGAACAGTTGCTGACACCATTTTGGTGGTAACTCCACAATAATAATGTGTGGTATCCACATATGTGCATAACTTGTGGATAACCCGCGATCTATTTTCTTCGCCCAACCAAGTTGGCACCGCCTCGACTGGAATTCAGCACTGTAGCACCTCTTCTGTGGTCGTGCACGGGCAAGTTGCCCGATATTCGCAGGTCAGAGGCTTGTGTTGGTGATGTTGCCAGTGTCGTTCAGGTGGCAATTGTGAGCTGGGGGCGGGCTCCGTTGACAACTGGTTGTCGTGGTGCTGGGTGAGGCCGTAGCGTAGAGGGGACGCCGGGAGACGGGAGGCGCTTGTAGGGCGGCCCCAAAGGATGCGACCCCGGCCTTGGAGGAAGTTGTGAAGCGCACGTATCAGCCGAATGTGTTACGCCGGGCTCGGCGGCACGGATTTCGACATCGGATGGCGACGAGAAGCGGGCGAGCGATTATCAATGCTCGTCGGCGCCGCGGCCGCAAAAGGCTGTCGGCCTGATCGAGCGGCTTCGGGGACGCTCCACGTTCGCTCGGCTGAGTGCCGATGGAATTCGCGCGGAAGATGGATTGCTCTGGGTCCGGCACTTGCCTGACTCCACGGTGGGCGCAGCCCAAGTGGCCTACGCGCTGCCTCGGCAATTGGGTTCTGCAGTGATCCGCAACAAGATCCGCCGGCGTATGCGCGAAGCGGTGAGGGCATTGGATCGAGAGACCCCCAGCGGACTTCCGGCTGGCTTCTACCTCATCGGCACTCGTCGGGGTATTGGACGGCCCAGTTACGCTGACCTGCGATTTTCACTAGCGGCTTGTCTTTCTGAGCTGGATCGGAAAGCGAGATGAACCCGGTGAATCACCAGGGCGACATGCCGACGATGAGTACGCCGGCCCGAGCCGTGAGGGGTCTGGTTACCGTCTACCAGCGGGCTACCGACCATCGCCCGAGTCCCTGTCGATATGTACCGAGCTGCTCCTACTACGCAGCCGAGGCAGTGGAGGTGCACGGCGCGGCCAAGGGTGTTTGGCTGAGCATTCGCCGACTGTTGCGGTGCCGACCCGGGGGCCCGTCTGGTTGGGACCCGGTGCCTGACGCCAACGGCCGCCTGGCGCCTGACCCGACGGCGAGCGAGGCGGTGTCCGGTGTTTGACTCTGTGTTCGACGGGTTGTTCGACGGTCTTGCTTGGCTGTTGGGCGTCTACTACACGCTGGGCCACAGCTACGGCAACGCCATCATGCTTTTCACACTCACGGTGATGCTGGTTCTCACCCCTCTTACGTTTTATACAACGCGCTCCATGCTGCGAATGCAGACTCTTCAGCCCCAGGTGAAGAAAATCCAAGCGAAATACCAAGGCGACCGCCAGCGGATGAACGAGGAGATGATGCGCCTGTATCAGGCCAACAACGTGAATCCTCTGGGGAGCTGCCTCCCCATTCTCGCTCAGCTTCCCGTATTTTTCGTCCTTTTCCGCCTAATCCAAGGCTTGACACGGCGAGTCAGTGACTTAGGGACATACGCAGGATGGGGCGTGCTGCCCCGCAATCGCGGGGTTGCCTCTTCGCCTGACTTTGCTGAGAGGACTTTCAATCCCCAGTATTTGGCGGCTGATTCTGAACTGCGGATGGCGCTCGAAAACGACACAGAGATGAACTTTCTGGGGATGGATTTGTCGGCCAGCCTCACTGATGCATTTCGAGACTCGTTTTCCACCGCGCTCCCCTTCCTATTGCTGATCGTCCTGATCGGAGTATCCAGCTACGTCCAGCAGCGCCAGATAGCAGGGCGCCGCGACCCCGATACTCCGATCAACCCCCAGCAACAGATGATCATGAAGGTCATGCCCTGGTTCTTGCCGATCATCTCCATTGGATTTCCCGCTGGTCTGAACTTGTACTTCGTGAGCTCGAACATTGTGCGAGTGGGCCAGCAAGCGGTGATCACCCATCGGATCTACAACCCGCACCGGGAACGGCAGGCCTTGATTGAGAGCACCATGGAAGACGAGGAGGAGGAAGAGCCTCCCGAACCAGACGAGGAAGAACCTCGTCCACTAGCCCGATCACGGGCCCCAACTACCGATCACGGAACGCGTCGGCCTACGTCGCGAACCCCACCGAAGCGGAGAACGGACAGTCGACGCACCACGGGTGGATCTTCCGGACAGCGATCGTCGTCTCGTACGACCAATGAGACAGCGGCAAGGGACGCCCGGGCAAAAGACCCGCGAGCCAAAGACACGAAAGCTGCGGGTTCGAATTCGGGCGGCACGAAATCGACAAAAGAACCGCCGGCACAGCGCCAGTCGAGCCGGACCACCCAAAAGGGACATCAATCACATCCCACGGATCGTCGGCGCCGGCGGAAGAAGAGGAGAAGGTAGCCATGGAGTGGCTAGAAGTCACCGGCAAGACAATTGCCCAAGCCGAAGAGGCAGCACTGGATCGGCTTGGAGTAGACCGCAGCGAAGCCGAGTTCTCCGTTGTGGACGAGCCCAAGTCGGCCCTGCTGGGCCTTCGTAAAACCGAAGCTCGCATTAGGGCTCGAGTGCGACCGGTCATGCCCCGGGAAAAGCGCGATCGGAACCGACGCGGTTCCAACAGCAGAGACCGGAACCGAAACCGCAAGCCTGATCGGGGCAATGTGAGGCAAGATAGGAATCGGTCCAACCAGGCCAACAAAGGCCAGAATCGCAATTCGAAGCCAAAGGGTGGAGAGAGGGCTTCGCGCGAACAGCAGAAGAAGTCTGAGAATGCCGGAACTAGCAACCGCGGAACTGGCAAGAACCGTTCACAAAAGACCCCAGAGGGGAACAAAACCAGGGAGAGTAAACCAATGGAAGATCCGATGAGCTTGCAGGAGCAGAGCACACTGGTAGTTGAGTTTCTTGATGGGCTGTTGGATGCCTTTGATCTCGACGCCGACGTCTATGCCGAGCGCGTTGACGACGAAACCATGGAAATGCGAGTGGAGAACGTTCAGGGGGTGGGCTTGCTCATTGGACCCAAGGGCAACACGCTCCGGGCGGTGGAGGACCTTTCTCGGATGCTGGTGCAACGCAAGTCGGATGGGAACTGCGAGGGCCGCATCCGAGTTGACATTGGCGGGTATCGCGAGCGCCGCCGGGCTGCACTAGAGGCATTCTGCGAGAAGATTGCCCTTGAAGTGCGGGACAACGGTGCGGAGCGGCCCCTTGAGCCCATGAACGCAGCGGACCGCAAGGTGGTTCACGACGTCGTCGCTGAGATCGATGGAGTCAGCACCGTGTCGGAAGGTCAAGAGCCACGCCGCTGGGTTGTGATAATTCCCGATTGATCCGTGCCCTTGGATGGTGCCGACCGGACGAGACTCATCGCGGTTCTCGACCAAGCCCAGGAACGGGGGTGGGTTGGCCCACAGGCAATCAACCGGCAGATCGACCACTCGTTGGCTTTTGCTGTCGCGGCTGCTGCGATCCCTACCAAGGCGGTGGACTTGGGTAGCGGCGGTGGCCTGCCAGCCCTAGTTCTCGCCGCGGCCTGGCCCCAGTCCAATTGGACACTGGTGGAATCCTCGCTACCCAGGGCTGCCTTCTTGGAGCTGCACTGCGCCCGATTGGGATGGTCTGAGCGTGTTGCCGTAGTCCATGCCAGTGCCGAAAGCCTCGGTCAAGGCAAACTGCATCTAGCCCAGGCCGACCTTGTAACAGCTCGCAGCTTTGGACCGCCACCGTCAGTGATCGAAGCAGCCGCTCCCCTGCTTCGCCTCGGCGGCGAACTCATCGTAAGCGCCGCCCCCAACGCTACCCCCTGGCCCTCTGACCTTCTCTCTGACCACGGCCTATCCCCTGACAACCTCACCCTCACATCCCCCAAATTCCACCGAACCACCCGAACCAGCGATGTTTCACGTGGAACATTGAGCGGGGGTGCTTGATACGAGGTTGAGGGTGAGGGACAATTGCCTGGATGTCCCTACAGGAATCAACTCAGTCTGGTCCATGCCGCGTGATAGCGGTGGCCAACCAAAAGGGCGGGGTTGGCAAGACCACCACCGCCGTCAACCTCTCGGCCTGCCTCGCCGAGAACGGCCATCGGGTGCTGGTGGTCGACTTGGACCCGCAGGCCAATGCCACGACCGGATTGGGCATCGATCCGTTTTCCGGCGGTGTCTCCACCTACGACGTCTTGCTGCAAAACGGGAGCATGAGGGACAGCATTGTCGCCACCCAGATCAAGAATCTCTGGGTATCGCCGTCCACGCTGGATCTGGCTGGCGCCGAGATAGAGCTAGTACCAGCTTTCAACCGCGAGCGAAGGCTCGACAACGCTATCTCCTCGGTGTCCGGGGAATTTGATTTCGTCTTTGTCGACTGTCCCCCGTCGCTCGGCCTGCTCACCGTCAACGCCATGGCCGCTGCCCGTGAGGTGATGGTTCCAATCCAGTGCGAGTACTACGCGCTAGAGGGCCTTGGGCAGCTCATGCGGAACATCGATTTAGTTCGCAGCAGCCTGAACAGCGATCTGGAGATATCCCTCATCGTGTTGGTCATGTACGACGGCCGCACCAAGCTTTCGGCCCAGGTGGCCTCGGAGATCCGCAGCTATTTCGGTGACAAGGTCTGCCATCAGATAATTCCCCGGAATATCCGTCTGGCGGAGGCCCCGTCGTACGGGGCTCCGGTAACCGTCACTCATCCCCGGTCGAGGGGAGCGCTGGCCTACCGAGAACTAGCCAAGGAGGTTGCCGATGGCGCGCTCGCCGGGGTTGGGTAGGGGACTCAGCGCCCTGATATCCGATTCCACGTCCCAATCCGAAGGCGTGCGGTCGTCGTCTTATTTGGAGCTCCCCCTCGATGCGATAGCGGTGAATCCTTATCAGCCTCGAGACAAGTTCGACCAGGCCTCACTGAATGTGCTCACCGAGTCGATTCGCGAAGTCGGCGTTCTTCAGCCCGTGCTGGTTCGCCCCAGTATCGACGGAAGATATGAGCTGATTGCCGGCGAACGGCGGTGCCGCGCTGCCCGACAGGCGGGGCTGGACCGGATTCCTGCGGTGGTTCGCACGGCGGAAGACGCCGACACACTGGAACAGGCCCTGTTGGAGAACTTGCACCGGGAGGATCTCAACGCCATAGAAGAGGCAGCTGCCTGTCAGCAGTTGATGGACGAATTCGGGTTCACCCAGGAGACCGTGGCCAAGAGGTTGGGCAGGAGCCGATCGGCGGTGGCCAACTCGGTGCGGCTATTGCAGCTTCCCGACGAAGTCAAGGCCATGGTGATAGGCGGATCGCTGTCGGCCGGCCATGCGCGGGCCCTGCTCGGCGTGGCTAACGAAAAGCGCCTGATCAAGCTGGCCAAGAAAGCGGTGTCAGACGGGCTGACCGTGCGCATGGTGGAAGAGGCGGCTCGAGGTGTCGCTCCGGCTGCCAAGAAGGCCTCGCATCAGACTCCGCAGTCGAGCGGCGCCGACAGGGGAGCGGCGGTGCTGGAGTTGGAGAGCCTGTTGAGCGATCATCTTGATACCAAGGTGGATGTGACGCTCGGCAAGGGTCAGGGAAAACTGGTGATTCAGTTTGCTGATCTAGATGATTTGGAGCGCATTTATAGGGTGATGCTTCAGGCGTAGCAGTCCTTAAGTTGACAATCCTCCGGCGCACCGGCGGGTCCTGTCGCTCTACGGCGGCTTGGCGTGCTTCGCGTGCGCCAAGTCCGCCTCTGGCGCCACCCCCCGGTCCGCCTGTGTTACGGCGCTACCCCGCTATTTTGGAATAGCCCGGTCACCCCCCAGCCTGCCTACCGTTGGAACCCTGCCTCGCTGCTGGAGGAGGGAGGTTAGGCCGGGCGGGTTGCCCAAAAGGCTAAGCAGCCTTCGATAGAGCGGGCGAGAGGGGAGAGGCGGGCTTGGACCAGACCAGGGGGGCCGATGAGGCATTGGACTGCGGTCATCCGGGTATGGCGCAGCACGGGCAACCGCATCCCTCTCACATCGGCTTTCTCGATGCCCAATGCCGCTGGCAGCCGTTGGCCCAGAATGCTGGCCAGGCGCTGGCCACCGGGGGAGACGAATCCCTCGGTGGCAAAATAGGCCACTCGACATGCTGCTTCATCTGATGGGAGCAAGCCGAGGAACACGTCCACTTCAAGCCGATTGGCCTCGTCCACTCGCTGGGACTCGGGCCAGTCGCAAGCCTCGCTGACGTTCGCCCCCGACCGCCGCAGACCGGTGGCCAATTCTCCGGCCACCGCGGCCATGGTGCTCGTCGACGCGATCATGATGTGCTGTTCGGTCAGCCGCCGGGGGGCCCGCTGGAGTTTGGCCCGTTCACGAACCGTCGCCACCGTGGCCGGGGTGACTCTGGCTGACATGCGCAGCAACGCCGCGGTGGTCTCCGGTCCGCACACTGCATCGGCCACCAATCCGCTGTTGAGCTGGAATTCCTCAACCGCTTCGCCGGTATCGGGACCGAAGATCCCGTCCACCCGGCCGGCATCGAATCCCATGGAACCGAGCCGAAGCTGCAACTCGGCCACGTCGTCACCCCTCAACATGGGCTGGCTCGAAAAGAGGTTGCGGTCGCCTAGTGCCCAGCTGGCTTCTTGCAGGGCGGTCCAGGTATGCGGTCCGCAGATCCCGTCGACGCTGAGACCGCGGCTGGCCTGGAAATCGGCGACGGCGGCTGCGGTAGAGGCGTCGAAGACCCCGTTTGCCGAAAGGGCCAGGGCAAAACCAGCAGTCGCTAGCTTCTGCTGCAAGGCGACGACGTCGTCGCTCTCGTCTCCTCGCTTGAGGGTAGGGGGGTGGTAATCGGCCAATTTGTGCGCTCCTGCTGCGCCCCCCGCAGATTACGAGCGTGGGTGGACAATCAAAAGGCGACTTCGCCGATCTCCTGGAGCAGCTGCTGCTTGCCCTTGGCACCGACGATCCGCTTGGCCGGTTCTCCGTCTTTGAACACGATCAACGTGGGAATGCTCATAACTTGATAACGCAGCGCAACGTCTTGGGCGTCGTCCACGTTGAGCTTGGCCACGCTGATCACGCCAGCCTTCTCCACCGCGATCTCATCGAGGATCGGGGCGATCATCTTGCAAGGGCCGCACCACTCAGCCCAGAAATCGACCACGACCGGCAGTTCAGCGCTGCCGATGACCTCGTCGAATGTTTCGTTGGTGAGCGTGGTGATGCTCTCTGCCATCTTTGGGCGTCCCTTCGTTCGATTCGGTCGGGGAACGGTCAGCCTATCAGCGGTTCTTGGGATTAGCCGTGTCCGGCGGACTCCAGCCAGCGCTCGGCGTCGATTGCCGCCATGCAGCCCGACCCCGCTGCGGTAACCGCCTGGCGGTAGTAGTCATCCTGCACATCGCCGCAGGCGAATACCCCCTCGATCTCGGTACAGCTGGAGTCGGGCTCGGTAACCAAATACCCGTTCTCTTTGCGTTTTAGTTGCCCTTCGAACAAGTCGGTATTGGGGCGGTGGCCGATGGCGATGAACAGTCCGGTCACGTCGAGCACGGCAGCCTCTCCGGTGACTGTGTTCTGCACCTCGATGCCGGCCAGCTTTTCGTCGCCGCGAATGTCGGTTACCACATTGTTCCACAGAAATTCGATGCGGTCGTTGGCGAACGCCCGGTCTTGCATGATCTTCGAGGCTCGTAACTCGTCTCGTCGGTGTATGACCGTTACTTTCGATGCAAACCGTGTCAAAAAGGTGGCTTCCTCCATGGCGGAATCGCCCCCGCCCACCACGGCGATGTGCTGGTCCCGAAAAAAGAAGCCGTCGCAAGTGGCGCAGGTGGACAAGCCGTGGCCGATCAGCCTCTCCTCGGCCTCGAGGCCGAGCATGAGCGACTGGGCTCCGGTGGACACGATCACCGCCCAGGCCCGATAAGTGGGTTCGGGGGCAGTCGGGTCGCCGACCCACACGCCGTGGGGTGGGCCTGAAAAATCGACCCGGGTGACCTTGTCGGTAAGCATCTCGGCGCCGAATCGCTGGGCTTGCTCTCGGAACTTGATCATCAGCTCCGGGCCCATCACCCCGTCGGGAAACCCGGGGTAGTTCTCCACGTCGGTGGTGAGCATCAATTGGCCGCCGGGCTGGTCGCTGGTGGAGGACGGCTCGCCTTCGATGACCAAGGGAGCAAGGTTGGCGCGGGCCGAGTAGATGGCCGCCGTCAGTCCAGCCGGACCCGAGCCGACGATGATCACATTGCGGATGCCCTGCTCGGTCATGCGGGCCGCCTCGACCAGGCAAAGGCCCCGAGCGACACAAACACCAGACCGAGGATTCCGTGGGCGGCCCAAGCCCTCCCAGTGGCTACCTCAAGCCCTCGCACCGCGGCGATAATGCCCAGCACCAGCACGATGATCAGGGGAAATACCCCAAAGACGAGATAACCCAATAGGCGGGTGAAGTTGACGACCGGCCCGGTGGTCACATCGCGGACCTTGTCCACGGTGTTGACAACGGCATCGGTTGCCTGTTCTGGCCAGTCCTCCGACAGCCCCAGCATCGAAGCGGTGGTTGGGTCTTCCTTAGGCTCAGAGGCTTTAGCCATAGATCCTCAGACTACCGCCGAGGCATGTCATTTCCGATGTTGTGGACGGGGCGCGGGGGCTATTCCAGCGAGCCGAGGAAGACGCTCTCGTTGTGCGGTGCGCATTCGGGGGGCGGAGTTGTCTCTATGAGTTGCAAGTCGATATCGGCGAGGTACACGGAAACCTGGACGTCGACTTCGTCCACCAATGCATCAAATCGGGCCAGCAGTTCGAGACCCTCGTCTGGGAACAGCGGGCAGCCCAAGAGGTCCACTTCGGTGGCGTCGTCAAGTCTTTCGGTTTCCCGAACGTAAATGAGCTCTTCGGTGAGTAGCAGCGCGTAGTCGGCAAGATCAGCCGCGGTTTCGAATACCAAGAGGGCGTCGCCCGAGGTCGGTGCGGCTTCTGGCTCATCAGACATCATTGGTTCGGGTTCGCCTGAGTCTTCCGCCGAAGCGTCGGCGGCGTAGCCGTCGTCCATTGGGGCTTCGCTGAGTTCAATGGCCATTTCTTCATCTCCCGCCTGCTCGGCGGGGGTTTCGGCTGCGAAGGCTTCTCCCGAGTCGTCTGAATCATCCATGGGTGCCGACTCTTCGGGAACTTCCAAGCTCTCGGCTTCGGCCGCAGCAACGGGCGCCGGTGCTTCAGGCTCAGCGTCGGCCGGGGCGTCGGCCATTGCTGGCGCTGAGGCCGAGTCGTCGTTGCCGGCGAATTCGTCACCTTGCTGTTCAAAGACGGTCACACCCACCACCGCAATGGCCGCAATCACCGCAGCGGCCGCCAGTATCACCCTGGCCTGGGGGGGAATGGCCCGAAGCCGCCGCCGGGCCGTCTCCAAAGACACCACCGGGGCCCGGTGATCCAGGGCCCGGGCGATCATCTGATCCCGCACCTCGTCGGAGGGCATCTCCACCGGCGCAGCCACCAGGTCCCGCACCGCCCGGAGCTCCTCCACCAGAGCCTGCATGCGGGGATCGCTCTCCACCAGGGCGACCTCTTCTGGCGTGGCCTCCCCGTCCAGATAGGCGGAGGCCAGCTCGTCCATTTCCTGTGGGTTCAGATCGCCGCGTTCGTCGCTCATGGTTTCTCCCCAGTGTGACGTTGGCCGGGGCCCTCTGGGTTCCCGCTCAGCACCTCGGCCAAGCGTCGACGCCCCCGGGAGATGCGAGATCTCACCGTTCCCGGGGGAATGTCCATCTCCTGGGCAATCTCCTCGTAACTCATGCCCAGCTGGTCGCACAGCACCAGCGGCTCTCGGAAAGTCCCGGGCAGCTGAGCCAGGGCTGATTCAATGTCGAGTCGATCGGCCACCGCCTCGGCCACCGGCCGCTCGGCAGCCGCCAAGGGCTGTTCCTCCACCGCGGTCGGCACTGGCCGCCGACCCCGACGCCGCAATTCGTCCAGACAAGCGTTGACCACCACCCGATGCATCCAGGTAGTGAACTTTGAGCGCCCGTCGAAGCGGTCAATGCGCCGTACCAAGGTAATGAGGGCCTCCTGGGTGGCATCCAGGGCATCGGCCTCGTTGCCGGCCAACCGCCGGCAGACGGCATAGATCTGGTTGTAGTGCCGACGCAAAAGGGCATCGAACGCGGCCTGGTCGCCCTTTTGGGCTTTCTTCACCAGATCTGTGTCGTCAGCTGTGCCCCTGATGCTCTGAGGGTACCCACCGGTAACACAGCACTAGTTGATCGCTCGGGGAACCCAGCGGGCTTGGCCTTCGTCATATCTGACGACACACACGGGGGAGAAACACCATGCCCGACACCAATCGCACTCCAGCCGAATCACGACGTCGTCGGCTCATCTTCGTTCTGCTGGCGGTGCTCAGCGCTTTCTTCGTGCTGTTTGCCGCCTGCGGTGCGAATGGCGATGACGACGCGGGCACGGCCGCTCCGGCCGATTACGACATGCCCGCGGCTTCCGTCGAAAGCACATCTGAGGGGCTCGATAGGCCGGCGTCGGATGATGCGCCTATGGAAGAGGCTGCCAGCGACGACGCCGAAGTCGTCGAGGTGACACGGCTCAGCGACGACGGCGGCCTGGCTGTTCCCACTGCCCTCACCCCCGCTGATCTGGGCCGAGACATCATCTACACCGCCGAGATCTCCGTGCAGGCCGACGACGTGGAAGCGGCCAGCCGGGAGGCAGTGGCCATCGTGCAGAGGCTGGGCGGCATCGTGTTCTCCCAGAACACCCGAACCGAACCCGCCCCCCGTACCAACATCACCTTCAAGGTGCTGCCCCAGGACTTCTCCACCGCCCTCGAACGGCTGTCGGGGGTGGGAAAGCTGGTCGACCAGTCCATCACTTCCGACGACGTGACCGAGATCATCGTTGATCTGAGAAGCCGCATCATCACCGCCGAGGCCAGCGTGGACCGCCTACGGAACTTCCTCCAGCAGGCCACCGACCTCGAAGACGTTGCCGAGCTCGAGCGAGAGCTGCTCGACCGGGAGACCACCCTGGAGCGGCTGAGAGGCCAGCTACGCACCCTGGAAAACCAGGTCGATCTGGCCACCATCACACTCACCATCACCCAGTCGCCCACCGTGCTGCCCGACACCGGCATCCTGGTCACCGCCTGGGTGTCCGAGAGCGCCGACGACCCGTGCCTGGGCGTGCAGAACATAACCGTGGAGCCCGAGGCCGACGTCTACCTCTGCTTGGAGGTGGAGAACTCCGGCACCTCAGCGCTCACCGACGTGGAGGTGACCACCCGCAACCTGCGTCTCAACCTGGACAACTTCCGACCCGTCCAGGGCAACTTCAACCGCATCGAGCCCAACGAGCTCA
Source organism: Candidatus Poriferisocius sp. (assembly GCF_965208355.1). Taxonomy (GTDB): domain Bacteria; phylum Actinomycetota; class Acidimicrobiia; order Acidimicrobiales; family Bin134; genus Poriferisocius. Next base: position 66,256 of record NZ_CBDBOM010000002.1, on the reverse strand, counting down.
TGGCCGCGGTGCTGGAGCTGCCCATCGAAGACGGTCGGCTGGCCGGCCGAGTGGCCACCAGGGGACTGCCCATCGAGCTCGAAGTGACCGCCACCCCGGTCAACTTCGATGGCACCGCTCTCGACGAGGTGTGGGGCGAGTCGGTTGTGTGGGTGCAGGTGGACACCGACGATGCCCTGCCCGGGTTCGGCGACTCCGTCTCCGACGGTGCCAGCGGCGTGGTGGCCGTGTTCAGCGTGATCCTGATCGTGGTCGGCGTACTGCTGCCCTTCCTCCCCATAATCGCAGCCATCGCCGCCCTCATCTGGTGGATCCGCCGCCGGCGCAACCGGAGAACGAGAGAGCAGGGTCCGCCGACTAGGGGGTGTTGACCAAACAACTCAGTTGGCACCACCGCCCGAGTTGGAACACCACCATCAAACACGCCTGTCCACCGAATGGACAGCCCGCAGGAGGTGGTGTTGCGGTGTCATCCGTCGCAGTTGGCCCTGATGTTCCACAGCCCCACGGCTTCGACTTCAACTTCGACCCAACCGAAGCCCTTGTCGAACTCCTGAACAGCCTCGAACGTGCCGTGCTCTGCGACCACGTCGGCCCACACGGCTGTGTCGGGTCCGACCATCGTGACCGCGAACCTCCTAGGCCCCGCCCAGTTCGCGTTCCGCGCCACTTCTGAAGAGATGGCGCATTTCCCGCCGCCGTAGATATTCACGTCCACCCTCATCCGGCCCGCCCCCTGCGTTTCCGTCTCGCATTTGCCGGGGAAGCAGCGGGGTTCGAAGTCCCCGTACATCGCCGCTGTGCCGCCGCCTGAGCAGGCGGCGAGCATCAGCAGCGAGACGGAGAGGACCGCGCCGGTCAGACGCAAGTGGCGGTGTGGATGGTCACATTGGAGGTCAGATACCACGGCACCCCCAGGCGCGTCGTGCCCGAATCGTAGTCAGTGTCGTAGCTGACGATGCTCAGAACCGGGTTGGTCAGCGGATAGCAGTTCGGGGCGGTCACGCTGCCGTACAGCTTCCTGAACCCAATCTGATCGCCCTGCACATAGGGCCGCTCGTACCAGTACACGACGACGTGCCGGTCGAGACGGCTGCAACTCCTAGTGCCCTGGTAGTAGGCCCCCGCCGAGGGATGGCCGACTCGCACATAGCGCCAAGTCGTGCTGGTGCATGTGGTCCGCCCGTACAGGGTTCCCGCTATGTGGTCGAAATTGTAGCCGGAGTGGTTGATCTGCTTGCCGTACCTGAATCTGTTGGACGGCGGGTCTGCCGGCTCGGGGTCAGGCAGCGGGCCGGGGATGTAGTCCGGCGGGGAGTCGGGGGTGGGGACTTCATCCGGCGGCGGAGGCGGGTCGTTCTGGTCGAATGCCCCTTCGGACCCCCCGCCCCCGGTTCCGTCGCCGGTCTGGGCCGACGCCGTGCCGGCCCCGAACATAAAGGCCGCTATCACGAAATGACAGAGGCGATGCGGAAACGGTTCAAATGTGAATTAATCGTTTGTCGGGACGGTGGCCAGCCCACCGCCGACTGTTCACGCTGTGGACACCTAGGGGTGTGAACAAGTATCTATTTCCTCCTTGGGGGCGGCGCGTGTGCGCAGCGTTCTTGGCGAGCAAGAAAGTAGCCCGCCCCGCTGGGAACATCAAAATATTCAACATACTTAGTCAACACATTTGACATACATTAAGGAAGTCTTGGCAGCCGTGAGCCCCACCGGTGTCCGCAGCTTTCTGGCAGTTGCCACTGGTGGTGCTCACACGCGAAGCGTCGATGTGGAACCGTCGTTCACTGCTTTGACCATTTGCCCAGTCGGACTCCCAGACAGCAAATCGTCCGGTGACGCGGGTGGCTCCCTCTGAGAAGGAGGTCTGCTTTCTGCCAAGAACGCAAGCGCAGCCGAATCAGAGGGAGCCATGCTCAATCCTCCAGTTTACCGCTGCGAGCGTTCTCGGCGTACGCACGATACCGCTCGCTACCAGCTGCACCTCCAACGACTTTGGGATCAATGGAGGCTGTGTATGCGTGTAGTGGGTTTGCCAATGGTAAAGAGCGCAGTGGCGGAAATGGGCTTGGAGACGCAACTAGGGTGTTCTGCGGAGCATTGGCTCCGGGCTAATCGTTCTCTCGCCAGGACAAGCCCACCAGCTCGGCCATGTGTGGAGGTGACCACCCGCAACCTGCGTCTCAACCTGGACAACTTCCGACCCGTCCAGGGCAACTTCAACCGCATCGAGCCCAACGAGCTCATGGCCGCGGTGCTGGAGCTGCCCATCGAAGACGGTCGGCTGGCCGGCCGAGTGGCCACCAGGGGACTGCCCATCGAGCTCGAAGTGACCGCCACCCCGGTCAACTTCGATGGCACCGCTCTCGACGAGGTGTGGGGCGAGTCGGTTGTGTGGGTGCAGGTGGACACCGACGATGCCCTGCCCGGGTTCGGCGACTCCGTCTCCGACGGTGCCAGCGGCGTGGTGGCCGTGTTCAGCGTGATCCTGATCGTGGTCGGCGTACTGCTGCCCTTCCTCCCCATAATCGCAGCCATCGCCGCCCTCATCTGGTGGATCCGCCGCCGCAAGACGGAGTCGCCGCCCACTCCGGCTATCTGAACAACGAACCAGATGACATCAACTGCTCGTAGAGCTCCAGCAGCTCGGGACCGATGAGATCGTCAGATTCGGGCTGGTCGTTCTCCCTCTTCAGCACTGCCACAAGCTCCGCCATAATCTGGCGAATCTCGGTGGGGTTCTCCGCCGCAGCCATAAGCCGCAGGCGGTAGCACTGCTCGCAGACCCCTACCACCTGGATGCTGGTCAGGACTGCCCTTTTGGCACTGTCGGAATCACCAACCTCTAAGCACCTCTCGGCCAATTCGTGGGCCGCAGTATCCACTAGGCAGTCGATATGGGTGCGAAGCCCGAAGTCAGCCCACCGGAACATATCTCCGGCGCCGCCGGTAAATGGTGTTCCCCTCACCAAGTCAAGAGCAGATTGAAGCTGCTCTCGACCGCGCTCGCTGGAGTCTTTGCGGGCAGCGGAAACGAGTGATTCGAATCTGGCAACGTCAGTCCCCACACCTGCCCGCAGCCGATAGATCCCCTTGGGGCTCACTCTAGGCAGGTACAGATCGCCGTCATCATTTGTCCCAAGAGCCTTGCGGGCTCGGCTCACCGTGTTGGCCAAAGTGGACTCAGAAGGTGGCTCGTCGGTGGGCCAGATGTGAGTTCGCAGCTGGTCTCGATCAGCTCCTTCAGGATTGAAGGCCAGATAGGCAACCAGGTCCAGCGCTCGGCGCGAGGTAAACGGTTGTGCAGCTCCCAGCACCTCAATTGTTCCCAGTACTCGCACTTCAATGTCAGTAGCTGTTGCGTCGATGGCAGATGCGTCGTGCTCGTCTTCGATCAGGTGTGGTTCTGGCTTCACAGTGAGCGCAACCCCCTCAGTGTCTTTGGCTGAAGAGGCCAATTCAGCAAATGCCGTGATGGATGATTCGGGCAATCCGTGGTCTTCTAGCAGCAGTCCGATGGGTTGAAGCAGCAGACCGTGTTCATTGAATTGGCCCACCCAGGACGCGTCGACCAGTCCATGGGCTACAACACTGACCGAAGGGTCGCAGGCTTCGATGAGCTGTGAGGCATCCTCCCGGCTCAATTGATGGGGGAGCAGCGCCACAATGGGGAGCGGATGGTCTCCGCTGCCCCCAATTCTGCCGCCGACGGGAGGATGACTTCCCAGCAAAGCTCGATTTTGACGCTGGTGGTGTTCAATGCGCTCAATGGCGGAGGCCACGTTGTAAGCGTGTTCAACCCGTTCTAGCACGGTGAGCTCCTGTCCAAACCCAACGCACAAGACAGTGAGGTCATCGGCTAGGTGGCTACTGGCCAGTTGCATTGCCAACGCCGCGCAAAAGTCGTTGATCGCTTCGGGGTTCCCTTCCAGGTTTAGAGCGCCCATGTGCTCAAGGTTCAGCAAGAACTCCTGGCCCCTTGCCTGGCCCACGGTAACCAAAGTGGGCAGTGGCGCGGGAATTCCATCTGCTTCTGCCAAGAACTGCTCCAAACCTGCGTCCTTCAGAAAGGTCCAGGACATGCCTTCGTCGGGAGTTTGAAATCCCGGTGGAGGGTCAAGGGGAGAGCTGAGGCGAATGGACACTCTGGTTGGGTCCAGCGTTACTCCGACAACGCTGGGCGGGGCATTGTCGTCAACTTGTGAAGACATGATTCGCAAAGACGCGTCTAGAAAGAGAGCAGCATCGGGATCAGAAGCGGCTTGCAATTGTTGGTCCAATTGAACGGCGCTCTCGGAGGGAGGCACGGGCATTCGACCATTTGGCAATCGACGGCGCTGAGTCCTTCGGAGTCGGGCCAGCACCCATCCAAGGCTGCTGGCGAAGACCCCGAGACCACCGACTGCGAACATCGCCTCCTTGCTGAGGGCTGACTGTTGATCCGTGCTCTCGGAGGGAACGCTGACCACGACTGTTGGCCTAGCCGTGGCGTAGGCCGCCACACGGTCAGCGTCGACGTCTGTCTCCGGCAAGGATTGGACTCTGAGGTCAACGTCGACGGCCTTCTCCGGCAGGATTTGGACTTTGAGGTCGACGTCTGTCTCCGGCAAGGATTGGAACGGAGGCACAGCGACGGATTGCTTGGGATCAGAGTCGGGGATCTCAAGTCGCCATCCAGGCAAAATGACATCTGGATCTTGGATGATGTCTTGGTTGGAGTTGAATATGTCAACCCATCTCTCTGGGTCATCGAGATGTTCAGCCGCCAGTCCCCATAAGGTGTCGCCACTTTGAACTGTGACCAAGGAGTGCTCAAGCTCAGCAGTAGGTTCGTCTGACTGCTGATTGCCATCGAAATCCCCAACAACGCTGAACTCGGCAGCACCGGGAATTCGCGAATCAGCCGGCATGACAAGTTCCCACCCCGCGTGAAGCTGGCTTGGGTCGGACAGAAATCCTCCGTCTGTCTGGGGTTGCCCCTCGTTCAAGACGAAAACCTCAGTCCACCTGTCTGGATCCCCTAGGTAACGATCAGCCAGCTGTCGCAAGCTGTCGTGTCGCTCCACAGTATGAATGACCGGTCCTGCAATTTTGGGTCCTGAATCTGTGGGCACTGAATCTGTGGGCACTGCATCGTTGGACGCTGCATCCATCTCGAAAGTTGTGGGGACAAGAAGCTCTTGGTTTTCGGCCATTGCCACCCCGGGATGTTGGAGTGAGAAGGCGATCAGAAGAGCCGTGCCCATGATTTGGGCAGAAAAGCGCTGAATGAACGAGGGCAAGAAAGCAACTTGGGGGGCAACTCGACCTCGAAGATGAGCCCACGCTTCTATCCCCACTCCGGCAAGAAGCAGGAACCAGAGAATCCACACCACGACCGAGATTGACTTCCAGATCGTAGAGGGGGGCACGGCGCCTGTCTTGATGGCGGTAACAACGTCCGCACCCGAGGGAATCCCTTGGGGAAGCGGCCATCCCACCCCGAAGATCAGGAGTATCGGAACTCCTATCAACAATCCGGTCAATAACACGGCCGAAGCCAAGCCGCGGGCGATCTCCCTTTGGGGATCTTCATTCAGGTTCATCGGTAATCTCCTCTGTCTATTCCCTGTATGGCACGGGCACTGGCGGAGCCAGTCACCCGACGTGTCTCAATGCCGAGCACTGAGAGCACTTGAAGAGGCTGGGTCAACCACACGGTGGTGGAGACCGTGTCGCCTCGGACTGAGATCGACCACTCGCTGTGCCCGCCGAGAAATTCGGACACCGCGATTCGTGCCTGAATTGGATCAACGGTCACATTTCCTTCCCCTCGGTAAATGGATTCGGCTGAGATCGCCTGAGCGCCGGCTCTGGCTGCCTCCAAAGCCAATGAGGAGGCGGCTCTCTTGGCGTTCAGTATCTGGGCTCCGTCATAGGCCAGTCCTCCGAGCATGACTAGCACCGCAGCCATGACGACAAAAACCACCGTCACCTGCCCTCGTTGCTGTTTTCTGGGTGCCCGGTCAGGGCTTCGGATCCTTCTGGAGGGGCCCCAGCGCACAGCTACGAGCCCCCGCTTCGAAAGCGGTCCACTACAGAAATGGCGTCTGCGGACACCACTCGACTTCCGGGCAGGCCGGGAACGGCCAGATCGGACAGCCGTACGACGCACGAGACCTGCAAGTGCACTTTCCCTCCTGGACGAAGGTCGAGTTCCAAAACGCTTACCTTGGGTCCGCCATGGCAACCCGTGTTCAGGCGGTCCAGGGTGGCCGCTGCGGTCGTTGACGCCACGGCCTGTGCAGCAGAGACTGACTGGGTTTGCGTGGCAGCGCGGGCCGCGCCGCGAGCTGCGGAAGTCAGTTTGCTCTCGATTACTCCGAGCCGGCCGGCGGCCACAACAAAGCAAAGGAGTGTGGCCATCATCGGTGCCAGAATCACCAGACCCACCACACTGCTGCCTCGTTCGGCGGCGCTTTTGCGCCGCCGAAGTCGCCAGAACGTTGTCTTCATCTTCGGTGCACAGGGACGAAGACCTCACGGGGGCCCGCCGCAGTTGAAGAGACGGTGGGACTAAACCCAGGGATCAACGACTTCACCGTGGCCTGCACGGTCACCGATAGGCGCACAAGGTCCGCTTGTACGGAGACGTCCACGTTGGACAGCAGATTTCCTGCGCTTGTTCCAATGACCGATCGCGCGGCTGCGTGAATTGCCGCCTCTGCGGCCGATTCACCTTGACCGGCTTGAGCTCCATCTTGAGCAGCAGCATCAACGAGGGCTTGGGCATGAAAGACCAGGGCTGCCTGGACGACTACAAGGATCGAGAGCATGGCTATGGGCACGACCAGGACGGTGGTCGTAACTTCTCCGCGCTCGCATCCCATTCCCTGGTCTGCCCCACCGTTGCCGATCAGCTGATCTTGTTGGTTTGGCCGGTGATGAAGTTTGTGATTACTACTCCAGCAGCTACCGCCGCGGCGACCAAGACCGCAATGATGATCACTGTTGAGGTCACATCCCCCCGTTCGGAATTCCATGCCCGGCGAATGCGCTGCTCGAGGCACGTCAACGCAAAGGCAACCAGTTCATAGAACTTGGAGGTCGCTCTCATCGTCATCTCCTACCGGATGTCGTTTGGGGCGATTCAATACGCCGATAAGTCCATGTCTCCCGGCATATTTCCTATCGCCACTCATGAGTTGAGAATGGCCGCCACTGCCGGATAGCCGATTAGTCCCAAGAAGCCCGAGAACATGAGGACCACCGGAAGTGACATGTGCTCGGTAGCCTGCTGGGCTTCCATTTCTGCTTCGTTCAACGCTCGCTCTCGCAAACCACGCGCCTTGATGTGCAAGGACGATCGCACTCTTGATCCGGAAGTGCCAGCGAGCATCAGCCATGCCGCCAATTCCTCTAGTTCTGGCGATCCAAAGTCCCGACCAAGCCTCTCTAGAGCAGTCCATGGCGGTTCGTTGGCCAGCTGAGCTTGCCGCAAAGCCCTTTGAATCTCGGAAAATCCCCAGGCAGAGCCTTGATCTGCCGCTTCATCCAATGCCCTTTCCATACCCGAACCTCCCGCCAAGTGGAGACCCACTATGTCCAGATAGGTGCTGATCTGGTTCCGTAGTTCTCGGCGCCGCTTGCGGGCCCTTTCTCGCAGCGAGAGATCTGGAATGAAGAAGAAGAGGCCTCCCGCCAAGATTGACGCCAAGACCACGACTGTTGGGGAGACCCACGCCTGCGCTATCCAGGCAATGATCCAGACACCAACAGGCAGTCCCACTCCGAGGACCAGCATCCCGAGTTTGGCCAGCGCGAGGGATTCCGGGCTCTGTCCAGCAGCTCTGAGGTCGTGCTCAACTCGTTGTCCTCGAAATGCCAAGCGACCCAACGACTGCGCTGCGGCACGGCCCATTCGATCCCGGTGAGTTTCCGACTGACTGGTCCGGTCAATTGGTTGGCTTAGCTCGCCCAGTCGGACTTGCAATGGTTCTCTGGGGGGAAACAGCCCCCGCAATGCTGCCGTGAGGCCAAGGCCGATCGTTGCGCCTATCGCTAGACCGACAGTCATCGGGAGAGCTCGCTGGCTGGGCTCGGTGCAGGAGGGGTCCGATGCACCTCCAGGATCCGGGGCGGGCCGCTGAACCGGCTCATTCTCTCAAGCGCAATCCCCGATCCGATAAACAGCCCGCCAATCGTGGCCAGTGCTACCTGTCCCGACGCGGTGCCGAAGGGAGCCAGGTAAGTTCTGCTGAAGCCCACCATGGCAATGGAGAACACGGCCACTACCCCGGCTATTAGGCGAGCCGAAGCGAATTGGCGAGCACGGGAAGACTCGATCCGCAAGCGCATTGACACTTCTCGACGAGTGTTCTCGGCTAGCTCAGCTAGCGATTCCTGCAAGGAACCCACCTGATTGGTTGCCGCCAGTCCTAGAGATACCGCAACAGTGTCGGCAACTGCGTGGTCGATCTCGTCGGCAAATTTTGCCAGGGCTTCAGGAAGGGATTCCCGCTCAGCGCGGGCAGCTAGTTGCCTCACGGGGGAACGCAAAATCGTTGGCGCGGAGTTCGCAGTGGCCTTCAGTGTCTCGGTCAAACCCGATGCCGCGCTGATTGTGTCCCTCAACATCTCTACCCAGGTGGCCAGGGCGTTCAGGCGATCAATTTCCCGGTTGCGACTTGACTTCGCCCGTAGCACCGTTGGCGAGACGAATAGAGCAATGCCCACGACGAATCCGGCGACCAGCCATCCGGTGAACGCGATTGCCGCTATGGCCCCGGCTAAGGCAATGGCTAGGCGAACCGCCGCTGGCGTGAGCGTTCCGTGGAACCAGTTTCCCAAAATCCGGGAGCGTGTACCCGGCCTCGAATGGAAGCCGCGCAATGCCACAAATGTGGTGAACACCCCAGCACCCAAGGCGGACCCCATTAGCGCCCCGATCAGTGTGGACATGTGAGATCCTCGTGGGCTGGCTCCCACTCCAATGAAGAATGGTCGAACCCAGCACTGGCCAACCGCTGTTGGGTGGAATGCTGTAATTCGGCACATGGCCGGGCTGTGTCTGAACCGTTGGCCGTGAATACCTCGATGCTGTTCACTTCGCCCGACGAAGCTCCGGTGACCTCGCGAACGGACCTCACTTGACGTTGGCCGTCGCGAGCCCTGCCTACATGGACGACGAAGTCGATGCTCTCCGCGATCATACGGTTGGTAGCCTCGACCGGGATGTGCTCGGTGGATCGCAGGGCGTAGGTGGCGATCTTGCTGAATGCTGCCTGGGAGGAGTTGGCGTGGATTGTGCACATCGATCCGTCGTTGCCCGTGGAAAGTGCCGACAGCATGTCCGCCACCTCGGGACCCCGCACCTCTCCCACAATCAACCGGTCAGGCGACATGGCCAATGCGTTGCGAACCAGCTGCTGCATGGTGATCTCACCAGTTCCCTCGATGTTCGCTGTTCGGGTTTCCATTTCGATCACGTCGCGATGCCGATCGGGGTCTGCAGCCAGACCCAGCTCGAGTCGATCTTCTATGGTGATCAATCGCTCGTCGGCGTCGCAGGCGTTTAAGAGAGCTCGTAACAGCGTCGTCTTTCCTGCGTTGGTTCCACCGCAAACAATGATGCTCATTCGGGCACTCACCGCTGCGCTCAGGAAATCCCTGAGGGTCTCGTCGAAGGTGCCCAGTTCGCAAAGATCGGCCAAGGTGACGTGCTCGTGGCGATGTCGGCGAATCGATACCGCCGGACGCTCCGATACCGCCATTACCGCATTCAGGCGGGATCCGTCGGGTAGTCGCAAGTCAAGAAAGGGGTTGGCGATATCAAACCGTCGTTCGTTGCGGCCCAGACGGGCCGCCGCCCTGCGTATGAGAGCGACCAGTTCGCTATCCGAGTCGGCGATGGCCCCCACTCGACGCTTTTCGCCCCCGGCATGATGGACCCAGACGGTGTCACATCCGTTCACACTTACGTTTTCGACTGTTTCGTCAGCTAGCAATCGATCGATGGGCCCGAGTCCGAACAGTGTGGACATAACCTCGGCGGCTATTCGAGACTCTTCAGCTTGATCGAGGGGGGGAAGAAACGCTCTGGCTCTATCGGCAGCTACGACGTCAAGTGCTTCAAGTATGAATTGCCTGGCCAGTGCCTTTTGCTCTAGACGGTTGCCGAGCCGGGTTGTCTCGGTTTGCTCGAGCTCGTGGGTGACCATGGAGAGCACGCGGTCGATGAGGGGAAGTGCCACTATGCCGCCTCCCGATTGCCGGCCGCAGCTTCCATGCGGGAGTGAATTCGATGAACGAGTTCGGTAAGTGTTCGCCACAGCAACAAGCGGCGATGACGCTGGGTGGCGGGAAACCCGCCGACGAGCGCTTCGGTCACTCGCGGTTCGTGCGCCATTACCCCCAATAGATTGAGCTGAGAAGCCTTTGCCATCTCCGTCGGCGGGTAAGGCCTGTCACCAACACAGACCAAAGCGGTTGGGATTTCCAATGAGAGAACCCTTCGGGCCTGGTGAACCAGGGGGACGAGCTGCTCGAATCGAGGTTGAACGACAAGGAGGAGCAGGTCGCAGCCTTTGATGAGTTCGGCGGCTGGGGAGTCAAGCCGCACCCGACCGACGTCGATCACCGCGTCGATTTCGTCTAGATGCCCAAGGCCGTCTGACAATCGCTTTGCCAGATGGGAGAGAATCCGTGTTGTGGTTTCGCCACATCCGGGAGCAACCAGAGCAGGCAACTGTCCGGCCAGCGGCTGGCAGCTGGCTTGCAACCGACTGATTGTCAATTCGTGTCGAGCAGTACCCGAAAGCTCCACCAATGAAGGTGTGGAAGCCAGCCCGAATCGAGCGGCCAATGTTCCGCCGTCTCCATCCGCTTCAACCAAGACGGCTGGTCGACCGGTGGTCGGTTCCCACGACTGTCCGAGTCCAACCGACAAGCTGGTCACGCCTGGGCTGGCTTTTGCGCTTCCCACTGCGATGATGCTCATGGAACTGCTCCGGTGGCTGTTTGCTGGCGGGTTGGGGGGCCGGCTGTTGGAGGAGATTCCTCGGGCAGGAGAATGAGCCGCAGTTCGCGGTTGGCAGCTGAGTTGCTAATGGGCACAGCATCGTCCGCGGGGACCAGGAGCGACACGAACAGGGCATCTTGGCCTGAGTCCAGCACTTCGCTTACTTCAACCACTGTGGCTCGAATGGTCGTGCTTACGACGTCTGGCAAGACGGTCAGGCTTGTCTGGTTGCGCTCCGTCGCTTCGTAGTGACCATGGTGTTGGCTGATGGTCACCGCTCCGACCTGTTGACCGGGTCCGAGTTGGGCGATCGGGTATTCACCGGGATGGAGAACTGCACCGACTATGGCCATGTTCCCATCGATTGGCGAACTCGATGACAAGAGCCCAGGGTGGAGGATTGTCCCTTTGGGAATTGCGGTCCGAACAATGCGCCCAACCACGGAGTCCAAATCGGCCATCGGCACGAAGCCCGCGCCTTGCCCACTGGCCATTTCCACGGCCCGCAGGTCGTTGATCTCAACCGTCGAGCCAGTGGGGATGTCTCGACTGGCCACTGCTACCGCGGTGCGGTTGCTGAGCGACGATGCCCATAGGGCGAAGATGATCGCTGAGGTGAGGGTGACGGTCAGTCCGAGTATCACCCAGGGAAGCTGACGCCGACGATCCTCGCTTGCCATCCGCATGGGCTGTTACCGATATGTCGGGAGGGGAGCCGTCGAGTTGCTCCGATGGCCTCAATCTGCCACACCCCGTTCAGTAAAGCAAGGTGTATTTCAACTAATTCTATGGATTGCTGTTCGGCTGATATTGGCAGATGTGGGGGAGTTGGCGGTAGCGCTCGCCCACGTCGAGGCCGTAGCCCACTACGAAGTCGGGCGGGATCTCGAAGCCCACGTAGCGCAGGTCGAGGTCTTCGTACTGGCGGCCCTTGCGCACCAGCAGGGCACACACTTCCAGGCTGGCCGGGTTGCGGGCGGCCAGGTTCTTGCGGAGGTAGTTGAGGGTCAGGCCGCTGTCGATGATGTCCTCCACCAGGATCACGTCGCGCCCGGCCAAATCCAGATCGAGGTCTTTGACGATCCGCACCACTCCGCTGGTGCGGGTGGAGCTGCCGTAGGAAGACACCGCCATGAAGTCGAACTCCACCGGCAGTTCGATGGCCCGGGCCAGATCGGCCATGAACATGAAAGCGCCCTTGAGCACCCCCACCAGCAGGGGAGCTCGGCCCTGGTAGTCAGCGGTGATGCGGGTGCCGAGGTCGGTGATGCAGGCGGTCAGCTCCTCGTTGGAGATGAGGATCGGGCCGGGGTCGCCGTTGCCACTGTCTGCCGCGGTGGACACGGGGTCAACCTAGTGTCGTCCACTTGTTCAGGCCGAGCCGTTGGGAAGATCGGGTGACCCGCCAGCCTCCGCCAATTTCAGTGGATCGAGCTTCATTTCGAACTACAGCCATGACCCGCTCGATGGCAGCGGCGTCGGGCGGGTGGTCGGCGTCGGTCTCGCGCTGGATCCACCGCCGCAGTGCAATCTGAGCCAGGGGCTCGGGGGCCTCGGCCACCGCCTTGGCGTCGGTGGGGTCGATAGCGGCGGCCAGCTCGTTGAGCAGGTCGCGCACTCCGGCCGTCAGACTGGCCCCTCGGGCGATGATCGGCACCACATCGCGCTCGGCAATGTCGCAGAGCAGGGGCAGAAGCTCGTGGCGGATGCGGTTGCGGCGATGAGCGGGGTCGAGGTTCGACGGGTCTTGCACCGGCTCCAGCCCTTGGGCCTCACACAGCGCCTGGGTCTCGTGGCGGCGCAGTCCCAACAGCGGTCGGCGAGTCGGGTCGATGCCGGCCAAGCCGTCCAATCCTGCACCCCGCATGAGGTTCAACAGCACCGTCTCGGCCTGGTCGTCGGCGGTGTGGCCGGTGAGCACGCCTGCGGGAAGCACCCCGTAGCGGGCTTGGCGGGCTCGGGCCTCCAGGTTGGGTCCAGGCTCGCAATGCGCTGTTCGGGCCTCGAAGGCTGCCCCCCAGCGCGCGGCCGCCTGGGCCACCACCTCGGCTTCGGCGGCCGAGCCCGGTCGCAGCCCGTGGTCCACATGCCAGGCGGTCACCGCGCAGCCCGCTTCTGAGGCCAGCACCAGCAGGGCCAGCGAGTCCGGCCCGCCCGACACCGCGCAGTCCACCGCGGTGCCCGCGGGAGGGAAGGTGCAGCGCGCCAGCAGTTCGGGGAATTCGACGGCCGCACGCTCGGGGGCCGATTCGGAGGAGATCTCCTCGCTCAAACGGCCGCTTCGGCGGGGGTGCCGTTGACCCGGTCGATCCATTGCTGGGGGTTGCGGATCTCGGTCATGGTAGGCAGCCTGTCGGACGACTCCCACACTCGGTTCAAGAGCTCGGGCCCGCCCCGGGCCTCCACCGTCTCGATGAACGCCTCGCCGGCGGCGTACTGGTTCAGCTTGGCCTCGATGCCGATGATGCGCTGCACCATCTTGGATACCCCTTTGGCCGAGTTGCGGCGGTGGCGTAGCACTCGGGCAAACCGGGTGGCATCGGGGATGCGGTTGGCGCCGGCCCGGTCCATGGTGATGTCGCCGTGGCCCTCGAGCAGACTCATCATGCCGCCGATGCGATCCAGCACCACCTTCTGCTCGGGGGTGGCCAGAAGTGCCGGGAGGCCTCCGTCGGCCAGCGGGTCCTCGCCCCGTCGGCGGGCGTCCAGCACCTGCTTGGCCACCTGCTTGAAGTGCTCCAAGTCGGGTTCGGCCGCATCGAGGGCGTCTTGCACCAGGCCCAGGAAGTAGGGGCGGAGCCACTCGATGCCGGTGAACTGCGCCCGGTGGGTGGTCTCGTGCAATGCCAGCCACAGCCGGAACTGGCGGGGGTCGAATCCGTGCTTGTGCTCGAGAGCCATCACGTTGGGCCCCACGTAATAGACCATGTCCTGGTCTTCGGGCCGGTCGTCTTCGATGATGAGCAGGTCGTACTGGCCCAGCACCCGGGTGGACATCCACCCCAGCACTGCCCCCATCTCGGTGCCGCTCACCCGCTGGGCCACCGGGGCGAACCACGAATGCGATACCCGTTCGGCCATCTTGTCGGTAACAGGGCGCAGCAACCGCTGGAAGGAGGCCACATTGGCGGCCACCCAACCGGCCCTGGTGGTGACCTGGGCCCGGGCCGCCCCCGACATCGACTTCAAACCCGTTTCCGCGGCCACCAGCTCTTCGGCTTGAGCGGTCAGCTCGGTCAGCTCAGGGGAGAGGCCGCGGTAGTGGTACGAGTCGAGGAACGGCTCGTGGCCGCCGACTCTTTTGGCTACTCGCTCAGCCAGCCGCCAATCGACTGGATCGGCTGCAACAACCACCGGCGATTTCCGCTGCTACTAGTCGGTGTCGTCGGCACTCTGTGATCTGGTTTCCCGCTGGTGCCGACTGTTGTAGCGGGGGCCGACCACCTTGGTGAAGTAGCCGACAATGGTGGCGATCACCAAGGGAACTGTCCCGATTACCAGCAGCAGGGCGATCCACCAGTGCCACACCACGGCGGCGATCAAATCCATGCGTCCACCCTAGTGGTCTGCTTGGGGAGACTCCATGCCGGGCAACCCGGCTGAGCTTGCTCAAAAATCTTGGATGTCCAGGTCGTCGAGCACCACCCGTTGGAGGGTCTCGGTAATGCGGATTTGAAGGGAGGCGGGGGCCGACTCACGGCAGGCCTGACCCATGGCCAGTTTGAACTGCACCTCCACATCGAGGATCTGAACGCAGGGAAGGCAGCTGGCCAATTCGATGCGTACTCGGCTGACGTCCTCCACGCTGGGCTGGCCGTCCAGGGCCTGGGCGATGAGCTGGCGCGAGAGGTCGCATTGATTGGGAACCCCCAAGCAAGGCTCATCCCTCGTCATCGCAGTGCCTCCGATAATCAGATGCCAGCCGGAGCCGGCGCCCGGTCGGGGTCGGGTGGATCCACCCAGCCCCTTGTCTTTCCGAACTCTAACAACCGCTTTTGCAGTGTTTTTCTTCCCCGATGCAGCCTGCTCATGACCGTGCCGATGGGCACGTCCAAAATTTCGGCGATCTCCTTGTAGGCGAAGCCCTCCACATCAGCCAATAGGACGGCAATCCGGTACTCCTCGGGCAACGACTCCAGGGCGTCGATGATCTCCGATTCGGTGATCGTCTCCATCAGCACGTCCTCGGCGCTGGCCCCTAGGGCGGCTTTGGTGTCGCCTCCCAGCCGCTGGTGCAGGTAGAGGTCCTCGACCCCGGCCAGGTCCACCGACTGCGGCTTGCGCTGCTTGCTCCGATAGGAGTTGATGAATGCATTGGTGAGGATCCGGAACAGCCAGGCCCGCAGGTTGGTGCCCTCCTGGAAGTTGCCGAATCCCCGGTAGGCCCGCAGGTAGGTTTCCTGCACCAGATCTTCGGCGTCGGCCGCATTCCGGGTCATCCGCCGGGCCGCCGAATAGAGCTGGTCCATGTAGACCATGGCCTGGTCGGCGAAAGTGGCTTGGTCAGCCATGTTGGGGCCAGTTTACTTCCGCAATCGGCAAGTGCGATCGCGACCGAGATGAACAAGAGGTGAATTCAAGAGGTCATCTTGAGCCGGTTCCGCCCACCTGCTCCCGCCACGGGACGTGCTTGTCCACCCGGGGCTCGGGGGGCAAGCCGAGCACCCGCTCGGCCATGTTGTTGCGGTGGACCTCGTCGGTGCCTCCGCCGATCGACCCCCAGAACCGGTTCAGCGCCTCGTTGGCCCACACCCCGGTGTCGGCGTGGTCGCCGGCCACTCCATATCCCCCGAGCATCCCCACACCGAGGTTGCCCCGGTCCCGGCGGCTCTCCGACCAGTACACCTTCAACGCCGAGCCATCGAAGCTGGGCTGACGGCTCCGGCGCACGTCTTCTTGCAGTCGCCGGCCCATCCAATCCAGCAGTTTCTCCTTGGTGTAGGCCTGGGCCAGCCCTTGGCGAACCATCGGATCCTGGGCCGTGCCCCACCGCTGAGCCAATGCGATCAGGTTGGCCGTGCTGTCGGCCCGATCCATACCGCCGCCGATCATGGTGGACTCGTTGGCCAGCACCAGACGGGCTACCGCCCATCCATTGTTCACATCGCCCAGCACGTTCTCTGCTGGGATCCGCACGTCGCTCAAGAACACCTCGTTGAAGTGGGCCGACCCGTTGATGGTGCGAATGGGTCGGGGGTCCACGCCGGGCGTGGCCATGTCGACCAAAAAGAACGTGATTCCCTTGTGCTTGGGGGCGTCGGGGTCGGTGCGGGTCAACAGGATTCCCCAGTCCGACAAATGGGCTGAGGAGTTCCACACCTTCTGGCCGTTCACCACGAACTCGTCGCCGTCTCGTTCGGCCCTGGTGGCCAAGTTGGCCAGATCCGACCCGGCACCCGGCTCGCTGAACAGCTGGCACCACACCACATCGCCTCGCAGCATGGGCTTCAAGTGGCGGGCCTTTTGCTCCTCGGTCCCGAAATGGCCGATGGCCGGCCCGGCCAGGGCGATGCCCGCGGCGAGAAACCCGCTGGTCACGTCGAACTGGGCGGCCTCTTGCTGGAAGATCTGCCGCTGCCAGCGCTCGCCGCCCCGGCCGCCATGGTCGACAGGCCAGTCGATGGCCGCCCAGCCGCTGTCGAACAGCTCCCGCTGCCACGCCCGACACCGGTCCATGTGGGCCTTCTCGGCCGCGGCATCAGGGTGGGTCGTGCGGGTCGACCAGCCGTCGCCGTCCTCCCGTAGAGGGGCTCGGGCTTCCAGCCAATCCCGCACCTCCGCTCGGAATTCCGCTTGCTTCGGGGTGTCCTCTGAGTGCTCGCCCACGCTGCGACGATACGGTACTGCGCCTAGAGAAGGGGAGCAGAGGGGAGCACACATGGCTGAGGATCGATACGGAGTTCGCGACGAAGAGGTGGAGATTGAGCGCAATCGCCTCGAGATGCTGTCTGAAGCCCGCGACCCTCGCACCCGACGCATCCTGGACGGCACGGGGCTGAGTCCGGGGTGGCGGTGCTGGGAGGTGGGGGCCGGGGCGGGTTCAGTATCGGCATGGCTGGGCAAGCGAGTTGGACCCGACGGCACGGTGTGGTCCACCGATGTCGACCTCCAATTCCACCGCCCAGTGCTGCCCAATGTGGTGGTAGAACAGCACGATGTGACCAGCGACCCGGCACCCGAATCCGCGTTCGACCTTGTCCACGCCCGGGCCGTTCTCCAGCATCTTCCCGAGCGCGACCAGGTGATCGAGAAGCTGTGGGACGCCCTGGTTCCCGGCGGCTGGCTGGTGGCCGAAGACGGCGCCTTCGCTTCCTTTGCCGAGCAGTCTCTGCCCGAGCCCTATGCCACCGTCCACCGCTTCGTGTCGATGGGGACGACGACCGAGTGGCGCGACGCCGACTATGGCGTGCGGCTGACCGGTCGCTTTCGCGACTTGGGGGCAGCCGACATCGACATCATCGGCGATGTGTGGGCCATGCGACCCGGCGAGCCGGGAGGGGAGTGGTGGTTCATGGCTTTGGAGCGGGCCATACCCCGGCTGGTGGAAGCCGGCCTAGTGAGTGCCGAAGACGGCGAAACGGCCTTGGCTCAGGTTCGAGCGCCGGGATTTGTCATGATGAGCACAGTCTCGATCGCCGTGGTCGGCCGGAAGCCCTCGAACTAGAGAACTGAGGAGGCAGAGATGGAAACCCTGGAACTTTGGAACCCCGCCACCTTCAAAAGCGGATTCCCCCATGACTACTTCCGCCACAAGCGGGACACCGAGCCGGTGTTCTGGTGCGAGCACCCTGTGTGGGGCGGCTTTTGGAACGTTGCCCGCCACGCCGATGTGCAACGGGTTTCCCGCGATTCGGATTGCTTCAAGAACCAACCCAATCCGTTTCTGGCCGGAGATTCGGCGCCGGTGGTTGACGACGGTTCCAACTCGCAGTTTCTCATCAGCCTCGACCCGCCCGATCACACCAAGATGCGCAAGCTGGTCAACCGGGGCTTCACGCCTCGCCGCGTGCGGGACTTGGAGGAGCGGATCCAGGCCCAAGTCGACCGACTGATCGACCAGGTCGCACACAAGACCGGTTGCGAGATGGTCAGCGAGATTGCGGTGGAACTGCCGTTGCAGGTGATCGCCGACTTGGTGGGCGTACCCGAGGAAGACCGCCACCAGATCTTCCACTGGACCGAGATGACGTTTGGCTTCGACGAAAAGTACACCATGGAGGAGATGGTCGAAGCTGGGGCGCAGATGTTCGCCTATGCCGACCAAATGTGCGAGATCCGCAAAAAAGAGCCCCACGACGATCTCATCAGCGTGCTCATGGAAGCCGAGGTCGACGGGGAATCGCTAGATCAGATGCAGATCGATGTGTTCTTCATGCTCTTGCAAAATGCTGGCTCGGAGACCACCCGCAATCTCATCACCACCGGCACGATGGAGTTGATCCGAAACCCCGACCAACTACAGATGCTCCGCGACGACCTGACTCTCATCCCCAACGCTGTTGAAGAGCTGTTGCGCTTCACCACTCCGGTGATGCAGTTCGTGCGCCGACCCAGCTACGACATCGTGGTGGGGGAGCAGGAGATAAAGGCCGGCGAGCCCGTGGTGATTTGGTACTCCTCGGCCAATCGGGATGAGCGGGCCTTTGAAGACCCCGATTCGCTGGACGTGACCCGTGATGCCAGCCAGCACGTGGCTTTCGGCGCGGGCGGTCCCCACTTCTGCTTGGGGGCGTCGCTGGCCCGCTTGGAGGCCAACATGATGTTCGAGGCCATCGTCAGCCGATTCGAGGGGTTGGAGCTGGGGGTGGACGATCCCCGCACCTTGCCCCGCCTGCACTCCACCCTCGTCGACGGCTATGTCGAGCTTCCTCTGCGCTGGAAGGCGGTCAAACCGGCTGCCTAGAAGCCATTTTGCCGTCTATACGATATTTGTTAGGCTAACTTGACAGACTGACGCAGCCACCCTAGGGTTCTGCGCTCATGAACAAGATTTCCCGTACTGGGCTGGCTGGCGCGTTGATCGCGTTGGCCCTTTTGGCTGCGGCCTGCGGCGGCGATGGCGGCACGAAACTCGAAGGCGTTGCCGCCACCGTCTATGACGGCAAGTGCGCCGACGACAACGGGTCGTCGGTCACCGTGTACTCCGGTCGGAGCGAGAACCTGATGAAGCCCGTGTACGACGCATTCGCCTGCGAAAGCGGGACATCAGTCCGGGTTCGCTGGGGCTCGTCCACCGACTTGGCCCTTCTGATTGACACCGAGGGCGACCGCACCGAAGCCGACGTCTTCATCTCCCGCTCTCCCGGGCCGGTGGGCTTCCTGGAGGCGAATGGCCATCTCACCGCAATGGACAGCAGCGTGCTGGATCTAGTCGACGATGACCATCGAGGAGACAACGGCACCTGGATCGGCTTCTCCGGCCGGAAGCGGGTCTTGGTCCACAACGTCGAAATCGTGCCACCCTCGGAGCTACCAACCTCGGTGTTCGAGCTCACCGATCCAAAGTGGAGGGGACGGGTGGCCATTCCAGCCACCAACGGATCGTTCGTGGACTGGTTCACCGTGTTCCGAGACCAGTACGGCAGCGACGTGGCCACCCAGTGGTTGAGCGACATGGTGGACAACGACGCCCGCTATTACCCCAACAACGTGGCCATCGTGGAGGCCGCCGCCCGGGGCGAGATCGACGTGGGCCTCGTGAACCACTACTACAACTACCGATTGGCCGCCGATGCCGAAGCGGCCGGTCAGGAGCATCTAGCGGCCAACTACGACCTCTCCGATGAGGACATCGGCTCACTGCTCATCATCACCGCCGCCACCATGACTACCAACGTGTCTGACCGAGAAGCGGCCCAGAGCCTCATCTCCTACCTGCTTTCGCCCTCCGTGCAGCACTTCTTCACGAGAAACACGTTCGAATACCCCCTTGCTGGCGGTGTCGAACCCAACCCGGTACTCCCCCCGCTCTCGGCTCTATCGATCGGCTCGGTCGATTTCGACGCCCTTGGCGGAGGTTTCGAGGCCACCGAAGAAATCATCCAAAGCAGCGGAATATTGAGTCAGTAAGGGGTTGCACTAACGTTCCATTTGTGGACGTCGACCCCCTAGATCTCATCTCCCCCAAGCGCTACGGCGCCAACGGGCATCCCCACGAATTGATGGCCTGGATGCGCCAGAACTCCCCCGTGCATTGGTGCGAGCCCGACGGCTACCAGAACTTCTGGGCCGTAACCCGCCATGCCGACATCATCGAAGTCTCCATGCAGCCCGAGTTGTTCAGCAACGAGGCCGACAGCATCGCGTTGCGCAGTGACCAGCAGGTTGCCGATTTGGAGAAGCACGGCAGCATCATCAGCCAAATGCGGACCATCATCAGCATGGATCCGCCTGAGCATCGGCTCTACCGCAAGGTGGCCAGCGGGTTCTTCACCCCCCGGGGCATAGGCCAGCTCGACCAGATCGTCCACGACAGCGCCAAGGCCCTGCTCGACAGCCTGGGCGACGAAGGGGAGTGCGATTTCGTGGATGTCATCGCCCAGCGCCATCCGCTGCGGGTGTTATCCACCATTCTGGGCATCGACCAAACCGATGAGGAGCGCCTGCTGGTTCTAACCCAGCAGCTGCTGTCGGGCGACGATCCCGACTACCAGCGGAAGGCCGACAGCCGCTACGAGGCCAGCCTGGAAGTGGGCTTGGAGTTCTACGCCATGTTCGACCGCATCATCAAAGACCGCCAGGCCAATCCCCAAGAGGACTTGGCCACCATGTTGGCCAATGCCCATCTGCCCACCGGCGAGGCCCTGCCCGAGATCGAGACCTTTGGCTACTACCTCATCGTGTTCACAGCCGGGCACGACACCACTCGCAATGGACTGTCGGGGGCACTAGAGGCGTTCTTGGCCAATCCCGACCAGCTTCAGCGGCTGAGGGAAAACCCGGAACTAATCAAAGATGCGGTGGAAGAAGTGGTTCGGTGGTCCACCCCGGTCAACTACATGAAGCGCACCGCCATGGCTGATGCCACCGTGGCCGGTCAGCCGGTGAAAGAAGGCGACTTCGTGGTCATGTTCTACGCCTCGGGCAATCGGGATGAGACGGTGTTCGACCGCCCCAACGACTTCGACATCGGACGTCATCCCAATCGCCATCTGGGGTTCGGCTGGGCCGAGCATTACTGCCTGGGGGCGCACCTGGCCCGAGCCAGCACCCAGGCCCTCATCAAGCAGTTGGCCGAGCGGGTGGTCGAGATCGAACCGGCTGGCCCCATCGTTCGCACCGAGTCCAACCTGATCGTTGGCGCCAAGAAGCTGCCGGTGCGATACAAGCTGCGCCCCGCCGCCTGATTGCCGTTCCCCACCCGAACCACTCCCCAACGACCATGAGCACCAACGACCAGAATCCTGTCCACTACGACGCCGTGGTGATCGGCGCCGGATTCGCCGGCATCTACATGCTCTACAAGCTTCGCCAACTGGGGCTGACCGCCAAGGCTTATGAGACCGGCGACGATGTGGGCGGCACCTGGTACTGGAACCGCTATCCCGGCGCCCGCTGCGATGTGGAGAGCCTGGAGTACTGCTACAGCTTCGATCCTGAACTGGAGCAGGAGTGGGAGTGGACCGAGCGCTATCCGGGTCAGCCCGAAATCCTCCGCTACGCCCAGCACGTGGCCAAGCGCTACGACCTCTATCGGGACATCCAGTTCAACACCAAGGTCACCAAGGCGGCCTTCGACGACGAATCCGGTCGCTGGCTCATTAGCAGCGCCCCAGCGGTGGATCACATCGACCACAACCACGCCCCCGCCGGTCCCGACGCCGATCTGGTGACCGCCGAGTACCTGATCACCGCGGTGGGTTGTCTGTCGTCCTCCAATGTTCCCGACATCGAGGGCACCGACACCTTCGAAGGCGAGGTGTGCCACACCGGCCGCTATCCCAAAGAGGGCATCGACTTCACCGGCAAGCGGGTCGGTGTGATCGGCACCGGCTCCTCGGGGATTCAGGCCATTCCAGTGATTGCTGAGACCGCCGAGCATCTCACTGTGTTCCAGCGCACGCCGCAATACGCCATACCGGCCCGCAACCACCCTCTTGACCCGGTCGAGCAAGCCGAGGTCAAGGCCGACTATCGCAGGCTCCGCGAGAAGAACAAGTCCCAGCAAGGTGCGCTGGGCGCCCGCTTTGACTGGAACGAAGGTTCAGTTCTCGATGTCGAGGTGGAGGAGGCGTTCAAGGAGTTCGACACCCGCTGGGAGATCGGCGGCTTCGCCTTCCTCGGCGCCTACAGCGATATTGCCCGCACCCCCGAGGCCAACCATGTGGCCGCCGACTTCGTCAAGGCCAAGATCCGCGAGACGGTGAAGGATCCCGAGATAGCGGAGCGGCTCATCCCCACCACTTACATCGGTTGCAAGCGGCTGGTGCTCGACACCGACTACTTCGTGACGTTCAACCGCGACAACGTCACCTTGGTGGACATCAGCGAGAACACCATTGACGAGATCACCCCCGGCGGCCTGCGCACCGCCGACGGCACCGAATACGACCTGGATGTGATCGTGTTCGCCACCGGTTACGACGCCATGACCGGCTCGTTGCTCCGCATCGATATCCAGGGCCGCGGGGGGCTCCCCCTAGCCGAGCAGTGGTACGCCGGGCCCCGCACCTATTTGGGCCTGGGGGTCCCCGGCTTCCCCAACATGTTCACCATCACCGGCCCGGGCAGCCCTTCCGTGCTGGCCAACATGATCGTGTGCATAGAGCAGCATGTGGACTGGATCGGCGACTGCATCAGCCACATGCGGGCCAACGGACACCGCCACATCGAGGCCACCGAGGAGGCCACCGAAGCCTGGGTGGACCACGTGAACCTGGTGGCCAGCTACACGCTTTACCCCACCTGCAACTCCTGGTACCTGGGGGCCAACATCCCCGGCAAGACCCGAGTGTTCATGCCCCTGCCCGGCTTCCCCGACTACGCCGCGAAGTGCGATCAAGTAGCCGCCGCGGGCTACGAGGGGTTCGATCTCGTCTCGTCTTAGTGGGCTAACAATCGCCTATCTTCTGATCCCATGACGGAACACCGCATTGGGCTCACCCTGGCCGAGTCAACCTCGCCGCCAGTGCCGCGGCCTTACGACCCCGACGCCCCCAACGTGCTGGTCATCGTGATGGACGACCTCGGCTTCTCCCAGCTCGGGTGCTACGGCTCCGACATCGACACCCCCAACTTGGACCGGTTGGCGGCTCGGGGGCTGCGGTTCACCAACTTCCACACCACCGCGATCTGCTCTCCCACCCGGGCCTGCCTGCTCACCGGGCGCAATCACCATCGGGTGGGAGTGGGCATGCTCACCGACATGCCCATCAACTTCTCCGGCTATACAGGACAAATTCCCGACTCTGCCGGGACGCTGGCCCAGTACCTGGGTGCTGAGGGATGGGCCACCTTCGCGGTGGGGAAGTGGCACCTCACACCCCGCGATCAGCGGGCCGCGGGGCCGTATCACACCTGGCCAACCGGGGTTGGATTCGACCACTACTACGGATTCCTCAACGGGCAGACCAACAACTGGACCCCCCAGCTCATTCGCGACCAGGCCTATATCGAGCCCCCGGCCACCCCGGAGGAGGGATACCACCTCGACGGCGACTTGGCCGACCAAGCCATCGACTACCTGCGCAACCTGCGACTGGCTGATCCCAATCGGCCGTTCATGATGTGGTTCGCCACTGGCACCCCCCACGCCCCCCACCAAGCGCCCCCGGAGTGGATAGACCGCTACGCCGGGCAGTTCGACCAAGGCTGGGATGTGTGGCGAGAAGAGGTGCTGGCCCGCCAGAAAGAGATGGGGGTCATCCCTGCTGATGTGGAGCTTTCGGCTCGACCGGAGTGGGTCGAGCCCTGGGATGAAATCGACACCGAACGCCAACGGCTGTATGCCCGCATGATGGAGGTGTACGCCGGTTTCTTGAGCCACGCCGACCATCACATGGGACGACTTCTGGACTATCTCGAGCAGTCGGGCGACGCCGACAACACCGTGGTCGCCCTCATCTCCGACAATGGCGCCTCGGGCGAAGGGGGTCCCAACGGCAGCTGGAACCATCTCCGTCACGTCATCAGCGACGCTGAAGACGACTTAGAGCTGGAGCTGGCCCACTACGACGAGCTCGGCGGGTTCCGCTCCGCGGGGCACTATCCCTGGGGTTGGGCCCTGGCCGGCAACACCCCCTTCCGCCGGTGGAAGCGCTACACCTTCGAAGGGGGAGTGCGCGACCCCTTCATCTTGTCGTGGCCAGCCGGGATCGCTGCTCGCGAGGAGTTGCGCCACCAGTACTGCCACGTGACCGACGTGATGCCCACGATCCTGGATCTGGCCGGGGTGCAGCCCCCGACCGTGTTCGGCGGGGTGGAGCAAATGTCGTTCGACGGCGTCAGCATGCGGCCCGTGCTCGACGATGCTGGCTCCCCCGACCACCGCGCCAGCCAGTACTACGAGTGCTGGGGCAGCCGTGCTATGTACCACCAGGGTTGGAAGGCGGTCACCAACCACGTCAACCAGCTCACCGCCGCTGACAAGAACAACATCATTGGCAGCCATGACTTCTACGAAGACCGGTGGGAGCTGTTCGACACCGTGGCCGATCCCACCGAATCGAACGACCTCGCCGACCAGCATCCGGAGAAGGTTGCTGAGATGGTCGAGTTGTGGAATGCCGAAGCTGACCGCAATGGGGTGCTACCCATTGACGACACGTCGGCCAACAAGATCGCCCACATCTACGCCCCCTGGATGTCGCTGCGGTCGCGTTACGAGCTGGTCCCCGGCGACCAGGTGCACGAAACCTCAGGTCCGATGCAATTCGGCGGCTACCGAGCCGTAGCCGCGTTCCCCGATGGCTTGCCCGAGGGTGCTACCGGCGTCATCTGCGAGCAGGGCGACTGGACTTCCGGCTGGGCGATGTTCCTGGCCGACGGCGAGCTCCGCTGGGTGGCGGTGGTGTATGCACGGGAATACCGGGCTGTTGCCCCGGCGCCAACTGGAGCCCGGTTTGTGGGCGCAGTGTTGGACCCGACCGACAACGGCCTGTTCACGGTGAGGCTGGTTGCCGACGAAGCCGAAATCGGCTCGGGGGCTCAGCCGTTGCCCCTGCCCACGAACTGGTCTCCCGATGGGGCCTTTCTCACCGTGGGCTTTGGCCGTCCCTTCCCAGTGTGTGACGACTACGAGCCGACGTTTGGGGCTCCCCAGGGTCTGGCCTCATTGGTCATCGAGACCAGCCCGCTGCCCCCCTTCGATTTCGACGCCGAGATGGCCAACGCCATGCGCCACCAATAGCCGTCCCATGACCGCACATCGCATCGGGCTCACCCTGGCCGAATCAACGTCACCGCCGGTGCCGCGGCCCTACGATCCCGAAGCCCCCAATGTGCTGGTCATCGTGTTGGACGACCTCGGCTTTGCCCAACTGGGGTGCTACGGCTCCGACATCGACACGCCCAACCTCGACCGCTTGGCGGCCCGGGGGCTGCGGTTCACCAACTTCCACACCACCGCGATCTGCTCTCCCACCCGGGCCTGCCTGCTCACCGGGCGCAATCACCATCGGGTGGGGATTGGGATGGTCACCGACCTACCCGTCAACTTTCCCGGCTATGTAGGGCAAATCCCGGACTCTGCCGGGACGCTGGCCCAATACTTGGGAGCTGAGGGGTGGGCCACCTTCGCGGTGGGAAAGTGGCACCTCACGCCACGGGACCAGCGGGCCGCCGGGCCCTATCACACATGGCCGACCGGGGTCGGGTTCGACCACTACTACGGGTTCATTGACGCGGAGACCAGCCAGTGGACCCCCAAGCTCATCCGTGACCAGACCTATATCGAGCCCCCGGCCACCCCCGAGGAGGGATACCACCTCGATGGCGACCTAGCCGACCAAGCCATCAGCTACCTGCGCAACCTGCGTCTGGCCGATCCCCTTCGGCCGTTCATGATGTGGTACGCCACCGGCACCCCCCACGCCCCCCATCACGCGCCCCCGGAGTGGATCGATCGCTACGCCGGACAATTCGACCAAGGTTGGGATGTGTGGCGAGAAGAAGTGCTGGCCCGTCAAAAGGAGATGGGAATTGTTGCCCGCGATGTCGCACTATCGAAGCGGCCTGAATGGGTCGAGCCCTGGGATGAGGTCGATTCCGTCCGCCAGCGGCTGTATGCCCGCATGATGGAGGTGTACGCCGGAGTCGTGAGCCACGTCGACCACCACATCGGCCGAGTACTCGGCCACTTGGAGTCGACGGGTGAGGCCGAAAACACCGTGTTGGCCTTGATTTCCGACAATGGCGCCTCGCCCGAAGGCGGGCCCGACGGCACCTGGAACCAGATTCGCCACTACATCAGCGAGGGAGCAGGCGACCTAGAGCAGGAGCTGGTCCACTACGACGACCTCGGCGGTTTCCGCTCCTATGGGCACTATCCCTGGGGGTGGGCCCTGGCCGGCAACACCCCATTCCGCCGATGGAAGCGGTACACCTTCGAAGGGGGGGTGCGCGACCCCTTGATCTTGTCGTGGCCGGCCGGGATCGCTACGCCGGGCGAACTGCGACATCAGTACTCCCACGTGACCGATGTGATGCCCACAATCCTGGATCTGGCCGGGGTGCAGCCCCCGACCGTGTTCGACGGGGTGGAGCAGATGTCTTTCGACGGCACCAGCATGCGGCAAATCGTCGCTGACGACGATCCCGACGCCGCCCGTACCAGCCAGTACTACGAGTGCTGGGGCAGCCGGGCCATGTACCACCAGGGTTGGAAGGCGGTCACCAACCACGTCAACCAGTTCACCGCCGCTGATAGAGACGCCATCGTGGGCAGTCATGACTTCGCTGAAGACGAGTGGGAGCTGTTTGACACGGTGGCCGATCCCATTGAGTGTCAAAATCTGGCCGACCAGCACCCCGAGAAGCTGGCTGAGATAATCGAGTTGTGGGACGCCGAAGCCGTCCGCAATGGAGTGCTCCCCCTCGACGACACCCAGAACAACCGCATCGCCCACATGTATGCCCCCTGGATGTCGCTGCGGTCGCGATACGAATTGGTACCCGGTGACAAGGTGCATGAAACCACCGGTCCGTTGCAGTTCGGCGGCTACCGAGCCGTGGCCGCATTCCCCGATGGCTTGCCCCGGGACGCCGCGGGCATCATCTGCGAACAGGGCGACTGGATTTCCGGCTGGACGATGTTTTTGGCCGACGGCGAGTTCCGCTGGGTGGCGGTGGTTCATGGCCGGGAACACCGGGCCGTTGCCCCTATCCCAGCTGGAGCGCGCTTTGTGGGCGCGGAGTTGACCCCGACCGAGGATGGTTTGTTCAAGGTAACGCTCACTGCTGACGAGGCTGAGATCGGTCTGGGTGCGCAACCGGTGTCCCTGCCTACCAGTTGGTCCTCCGATGGAGTCTTTCTGACCGTGGGCTATGGCCGGCCCTTCCCGGTGTGCGACGACTATGAGCCGCCATTTGAAGCCCCCGAGGGCCTGGCATCATTGGTCATCGAGACCGGCCCGCTGCCCCCCTTCGATTTCGACGCCGAGCTGGCCCACGCCATGCGCCACCAATAGCCATGTATCCCTCGCGACGCTTCGGCTACAGCGACGACCCCTGGTTCCGCATCGGAACGTTTCCGGTCTCCACCACCGCGTTCGTAGTCGGCCTGGGCATCATTTCGATGATTGTCACAGCAGCTGAGGGCCGATACGGACCCATTTACCGGAATTTGGTGTTGCTATCAGAAGATCTCACTTTTCGAGGCATGCCCCTAGGCAGCGTTCTGGAAGGAGAAGTCTGGAGACTGATCACCTGGCCCATTCCCAACGAAATCAGTTTCTGGACGATCATTCTGTTTGCCATCTTCTACATGCTGGGTTCCCAGCTGGAGGCTCTTCTCGGCCGTTGGCGGTTCGCCTTCTTCCTCGTGGCTCTCACTGTCATTCCCGCGGTGCTGGTCACAGCCATAGAAGCGATCACGGGTATGTCCGGCGGTATTGCCGGCTTGAGAATGGTAGAGGTTGGCGTGTTGGTGGCATTCGCCGCCCAGTACTCCCAGGCCCGGTTCTGGCCTGGTATTCCCGGTTGGGTTATCGCGGTAGTGATCGTAGGGCTCGATGTGTTGCAGGCGCTTAGTGACCGTGACGAATACGCCCTAATTGTGCTGGCCTGCACGGTGGCCGTGGCGCTGCTCGGCATTCGGGCGTTCGGCTACGCCACCAATCTCACGTGGATTCCAAAGCTGTCCCTAGCGTCGAGTTCCGGTCAGTCTTCGGTCAGTACTCGCCCTTCGAGGTCTCGTCGACGGTCCCGAAGGGGAGACCATCTGCGGGCAGTCCCGACCCGCGACGAGTCGGTCACCCCCGAGATGGATGCTCTGCTTGACCAGGTAGCCAGCCAAGGTCTGGAAAGCCTGACCCGCAAACAGCGCAAGCAACTCGAAGCCCACGCCCGCCGCCTGCGCCGCCGACGCTGACCCGATAGGGGAGTCCGAGGCCGACGGCACTGCCAGCCGGGACGTACTACGGTTGCAGAGCATCAGTTGGTGGGAGGAGTCCTGATGGCACAGGTGGGCGATGACATCATCGTGCTGGACAGCGTCTACAAGATCTTCGGCCCCCAACCCCGAGGAAGGGCGTTCGAGTTAGCTAGCTCGGGGATGGGCAAAGACGAGGTGCAGGCCGAGACTGGGCACGTAGTCGGCCTCCACGACGTGTCTTTTTCGGTGCCCAGGGGTGAGATATTCGTAGTGATGGGCCTGTCGGGGTCGGGCAAGTCCACCGCTATTCGCACTGTCAACAAGCTTCACGACATCACCGCCGGCACCGTCACGGTTGAGGGCACCGACGTGCAAACCCTTGAGGGCTCAGAGCTCCAAGCATTCCGCAGGAGCCAAATGGGGATGGTCTTCCAGCACTTCGCACTGTTCCCTCATCGCAACGTCATCGACAACGTGAGTTACGGCCTCAAGGTCCAGGGCGTAGACAAGACCGCCCGCAGCGATGCGGCCATGCGGGCGTTGGCGTTGGTTGGCCTCGACGCCTATTCGCAGAACATGCCGTCGGAACTGTCCGGTGGTATGCAGCAGCGGGTCGGCTTGGCCCGAGCACTGGCGTCGGACCCCGAAATACTGCTGATGGACGAAGCCTTCAGCGCTCTTGACCCGTTGATTCGTCGTCAGATGCAGGACGAATTGCTGGAGATTCAGAGTGAGCTTCAGAAGACCATTCTGTTCATCACCCACGATCTCAATGAGGCCCTGCGCATCGGTGACCGGGTGTGCATTATGAAAGACGGGGCCGTTGTGCAGATCGGCACGCCCGAGGAAATTCTCACCGAGCCTGCCACTGGGTATGTGGCCGAGTTCGTGCAGGACGTCGACCAGGGCCGCGTCATCCAGGTACACGAGGTAATGCAACGGCCGGCGCCAGTTGCCGCCAGCGCCACCATCGCCGAGGCCCTTGGTGCCATGGGCGACCGCATTGGCGCGTTCGTTCTGGATGCCGCGGGGGCACCCACCCACCTGCTCTGCGTCGAAGATGCAGCTCGGGCCGCGAGTATGGGAACCACCGATCTGGCCGCTGCACTTCGTACCGATTTCGAGCGCTGTAGCCCAAACGACCGGCTCAACGAGGTATATGCCGCCTGCGGACGCGGCCTTTCCATCGCAGTGTGCGATGAATCAGGGACGCTGGTCGGAAACCTAGACCCCCGTCACATCATGGAGGAGATGGGCCGGGTCGAGAACCTCATCGAAGGTTTCGAGAGGGAGGTGTTCCTGTGAGTCTTCTGGCCCAGTCGGAGTCTCCCGGCATCGCCGACAACAAGGTTCTCGACCAGTGGGAGGTTCCCTTCGGGGAATGGGTCGACCAGATGGTCGATTGGATCAAGCTCAACCTCGACTGGCTGCTCAACATCATCGAGTGGCCCTTCGATTTTCTGTTCCGCAACTTCGTTGATGGCCCCGGCCACTATCCCTGGTGGCAGATCACCGACATGCCGTGGATCGGCGTTTGCGCACTGGCATTCGCCTTCGGAACCCTGCTCCGCAACGTCAAGGTAGGCGGATTCGTTGCCGGTCTTTTGGCGCTCTGTGGCCTACTGGGCGGCGAGTATTGGGAGGAGACCGCCCTCACTGTGGGCATGATCGTTGTCGCTGTCGTGCTCTGCGCCATTATCGGCATTCCCGTTGGCATTCTCAGCGGGCGCATCGACGGCGTATGGAATTCGGTTCGCCCTGTGTTGGACGCCATGCAGGTAGTTCACCCGTTTGTCTACATGTTGCCGGTCATTTTCTTCTTCAGCCTCGGCCTTGTACCGGCCACGATGGTCACCATGGTGTTTGCGGTGCCGCCGCTGATACGCCTGACCAATCTCGGCATTCGACAAGTGCCTGAGGATGTGGTGGAGGCAAGTCGGGCCTACGGGGCACCGGAGTGGCGGGTGCTGTCTGACGTACAGCTGCCTTTGGCCCGACCCGCCATCATGACTGGGCTAAATCAGACGCTGCTGTTGTCGATCTCGATGTTGGGAATCGCCGCCATCATGGGGGCTGGCGGGCTCGGTCTGCTGGTTTTTCGGTCCGTCCAGAATCTCGATGTCGCAGGAGGCGCCTCTGCCGGTCTGGCTCTGTACATCGTGGCTTTGGTGCTGGATCGCATTTCGCAATCCGAAGACAGCGATCCCGAGAACCTGTTCACGCGGGTTCGCCGGGCCTGGGCCCATCGCCAGGACCCCGAGTCGCTGTTGCCGCAAGCAGCGGTCATCGGCGCGGTGGCCAAGACCCGTAGCCAACCCACTCCGCTGTCCACAGCCGAGCGCCGCGGCCTGACAATCGCAGCTGCTGGGGCGATCATTGCTGTCATTGCGGTCTTCCTGCCTTGGGGGCACGACTCGGGGAAGATCTCCGGCTACTCCCGCCTGGTGGACACGGGACGCTGGGAGTATGTAGAGGTCGACCCGGTGGGATCGCCCGGTGAGGTCGAGCTGCAAGCAGCCAGCGTTAGCCCGCCAGCCGAAAACGCAGCCGCAGTCGAGCGACTGGAGAACCAGCGGGTGGCTGTGCTGGCCGCCGCCGGATCGGAGGGTCTCGAAGACGAGGAGGCCGCCGCCGCCGTTGCCGACCTAGACGACGAGATTGCCCGGCTTTCAAATTCTCTGGAGGGGCGCGACTTCAACGGCCTCAGTGCGTCCGGGGGGTCGTTTTATGGCATAGCCGTCTTCGGATTTGCGCTCTTGGTCATCGCGGCTGCGGTGAACAACCTGAGACGACCGGGTCGAGGACCCCGCCTTTTCAGGTCCAACGGCATGTTGGCATTGACCTTCGGATCGTTGGCCGCAGCCGTCGCCTACCTATGGGCGCCGGCTGCGAGGGCCAATGCCTCTTATAGCGAAGGCATCGGTCCGTGGATAGCGGCGGTGGGCGGCGCGATTGCCGTAGTTGGCGCGGTGATTTGGCTCAGGCGGGCGCCGTACACCGCGCTCAGACCACTGCGGGCCGGAGTTTCACGCGGTCAGATCGGTGTAGCAGCTGTTGTCGTAGCCTTGGCTGTGATCTGCGGGTTCTCGGCCTGGCTCTTCGATGTCCGTGTTGGGGCAGGCATTATTCCCGATCCGGTCGCGGAGGCGCAGATCGAGGCTTTGCGCCAAGAGGCCCGGGATGATCCATCCCGTTCCGCTGAGCTGGCCCAAGACATCAGCAGGATCGCCAACGAGGCCAAGCAGACCGGCAAAGTCATTACCGACGGTTTTGTTGACACCGGTACCAGGTATGGCTATCTGGCCATTGGGCTCGCTGCCCTGGGTCTCGGCTTTGCCTTGCCTGCATCTGGTGTGTTTGGGAGCGAATATCGCCGGCGGTGGCGCTGGAATGCAATCGTTGCCAGTACGGGCGTGGCGCTCTTGGTGATTCCGACCGTTTGGATCGCTTCGTCGGTCAGGGTGGCTGACGCCCAGTTAGACACCGGCGCTGGCTCCTTCCTCTGCCTGATTGCTGGGGTTCTTCTCATTTCCAGTACCGCAAATGTGCTTTCGGAGTTCGACCGAACTCAGGAGTACGTCGCCGTCGACGAATCCGAAGCGGTGCCTGAGGGAGAAGCGGCCGCTATCGAGTAAGAAAGACGGCTCTTGTGCCCTTGGGGCCATTGGACTAGCGTTCTAACTGCCAGCTTCAGGCGTTTCTCCGTTGGCGGGAGAAGAAAATTTTGGAGGGAAGCATGCTTATTAGGAAGCATTGGAAGTTTTGGCTCGCGCTAGTTGCAATTCTCGCATTGGTTGCTGCGGCTTGCGGAAATGATGACGATGATCCGGGGGTTGCGCCGGCTGCTGATGATGCGCCGGCGGCCGATGATGCCCCCGCGGCCGATGATGCGCCGGCGGCCGATGATGCCCCCGCGGCCGATGAGGTGAATATGACGCCGGGTGAGGGTGTCAGCGTTACTCAGGCTCGGGCGAACTGGACGACGGGCTATATGCAGGCGGCTATCTATCACCACCTGTTGGAGGAGCTGGGCTATGAGGTGAGCGAGCCTGCTGATTTGGAGTTGGCGCCGGCGAACGCGTATGTGGCCATGGCCGAGGGGGCGTTCGACTTCTGGGTGAACTCGTGGTATCCGAACCACGATCCGTTCCTCAACGGGGAGATGCCCGACGGGTCCTTGGTCAATCAGCATGTGTCGGTGGTGGGCCAGCAGATCAACGCCGGGGGTCTTGAGGGGCTTTTGACCAACAAGTCGCTGGTTGACGAGCATGGGATCACCACGTTCGATCAGATCATGAACGACGACGCCTTGTTCGAGCTCTACGAGTCTGTGGATCCGAATCCCGGTGACGGCGTCCTCCAGGTCTTGGCCTGCATCGAGGGCTGGGGCTGCAAGGTGGCTCTGGACGAGACGATCGAGTTGGCCGGCTACAGCGGCCGGGTGGAGCAGTTGGAGGCCGGAGGCTACGACTCGCTGGTGGCTGAGATGGTGTCTCGGACCGAGTCCGACACTCCGTTCATTGGCTACACCTGGACGCCCAGCGGCTATGTCACCCAGCTCATCCCGGGTGTCAACGTGATGTGGCTGGCCCATGAGGCCGACAAGGTGCACGACGGGTCCACCGACAACCCGGGGTTCGCGGTCACCGCTCCGGCCGCGCTGGGCACCGATGTGTGCACGAACGATCCGTGCTTCTTGTACCGCAACTCCGCGGACATCAAGGTGACGGCCAACAACGACTTCCTGGTGGCCAATCCGGCGGCAGCGAGGCTGTTTGAGCTGGTGCAGATCAGCGTGGTCGACGTGGCGCTTCAGAACGTGCTCTACGACGGCGGCGAGAACACCACCGACGACGTGAACCGCCACGCCGCCGACTGGATCGCCGCCAACCGCGACGCCGTCGACGCCTGGCTCGCCGAAGCCAGAGCCGCCACCGAATACACGCCTGCACCCGCAGCCCCGGCGGCTGATGAGATGAACATGACGCCGGGTGAGGGTGTCAGCGTTACTCAGGCTCGGGCGAACTGGACGACGGGCTATATGCAGGCTGCCATCTACCGCCAATTGTTGGAGGAACTGGGCTATGAGGTGAGCGAGCCTGCTGATCTGGAGTTGGCGCCGGCGAACGCGTATGTGGCCATGGCTGAGAGGGCATTCGACTTCTGGGTGAACTCGTGGTATCCGAACCACGATCCGTTCCTCAACGGGGAGATGCCCGACGGGTCCTTGGTCAACGAGCATGTGTCGGTGGTGGGCCAGGAGATGCTTGCCGGCGGTCTTGAGGGGCTGATGACCAACAAGTCCTTGGTCGATGAGCATGGGATCACGACGTTCGATCAGATCATGAACGACGACGCCTTGTTCGAGCTGTACGAGTCGACCGACCCGAATCCCGGTGACGGCGTCCTCCAGATCCTTGGGTGCATCGAGGGCTGGGGCTGTTATGTGGCTTTGGCTGAGACGCTCGAGTTGGCTGGCTACGCCGACCGAGCGGAGCAGTTGGAGGCCGGCGGCTACGACGCGGTGATCGCCGAGGCGGTGTCCCGGGCCGAGTCCGGCACGCCGTTCATTGCCTACACCTGGACGCCCAGCGGCTATGTCACCCAGCTCATCCCGGGTGTCAACGCGATGTGGCTGGCCCACGACGCCGACAAGGTGCACGACGGCTCGACCGACAATCCGGGCTTCGCGGTCGATGCTCCCGCTTCGCTCAGTACCGATGTGTGCACGAACGATCCGTGTTACCTGTTCCGCAACTCCGCCGACATCAAGGTCACGGCCAACAACGATTTCTTGGCCGAGAATTCAGCGGCGGCGAGGCTGCTGGAACTGGTGGAGATCAGCGTGGTCGACGTGGCGTTGCAGAACGTGCTCTACGACGGCGGCGAGAACACCACCGACGACGTGAACCGCCACGCCGCCGAATGGATCGCCGCCAACCGCGACCTCGTCGACGGCTGGCTCGCAGAGGCCCGGGCAGCAGGCTGACGTCTCAAATGCTCGAAATCAGGCCTTAGGGCTTGAAGGACGAATGAGGGGCGGGGCTTCGGCCCCGCCCCTCATAACGTGGAGCGGACCCCGTATCAGTCTGGAACATTCTTATTGGAGTCTCTAGCGTTCAAGCCTGGTTTGGTTTAGGGTGTGGCCCCTAGGCGGGTTGGCGCGCGTTTGAGCGGGCCAAGCTTGACTTCAAATGGAGGGTAACTGATGAGAGAGCGAAACCTGTGGCGAGCTTTGCTAGCCATTTTTCTGGTCTTTGGGCTGGTTGCTGCGGCTTGCGGCAATGATGACGACGACGAGCCGGGGGCTGCGCCGGCTGAGGAGGCTCCGGCTGCGCCGGCTGAGGAGGCTCCGGCTGCGCCGGCTGAGGAGGCTCCGGCTGATGCGATGCCGGGTGAGGGTGTCAGCGTTACTCAGGCTCGGGCGAACTGGACGACGGGCTATATGCAGGCGGCTATCTATCACCACCTGTTGGAGGAGCTGGGCTATGAGGTGAGCGAGCCTGCTGATTTGGAGTTGGCGCCGGCGAACGCGTATGTGGCCATGGCCGAGGGGGCGTTCGACTTCTGGGTGAACTCGTGGTATCCGAACCACGATCCGTTCCTCAACGGGGAGATGCCCGACGGGTCCTTGGTCAATCAGCATGTGTCGGTGGTGGGCCAGCAGATCAACGCCGGGGGTCTTGAGGGGCTTTTGACCAACAAGTCGCTGGTTGACGAGCATGGGATCACCACGTTCGATCAGATCATGAACGACGACGCCTTGTTCGAGCTCTACGAGTCTGTGGATCCGAATCCCGGTGACGGCGTCCTCCAGGTCTTGGCCTGCATCGAGGGCTGGGGCTGCAAGGTGGCTCTGGACGAGACGATCGAGTTGGCCGGCTACAGCGGCCGGGTGGAGCAGTTGGAGGCCGGAGGCTACGACTCGCTGGTGGCTGAGATGGTGTCTCGGACCGAGTCCGACACTCCGTTCATTGGCTACACCTGGACGCCCAGCGGCTATGTCACCCAGCTCATCCCGGGTGTCAACGTGATGTGGCTGGCCCATGAGGCCGACAAGGTGCACGACGGGTCCACCGACAACCCGGGGTTCGCGGTCACCGCTCCGGCCGCGCTGGGCACCGATGTGTGCACGAACGATCCGTGCTTCTTGTACCGCAACTCCGCGGACATCAAGGTGACGGCCAACAACGACTTCCTGGTGGCCAATCCGGCGGCAGCGAGGCTGTTTGAGCTGGTGCAGATCAGCGTGGTCGACGTGGCGCTTCAGAACGTGCTCTACGACGGCGGCGAGAACACCACCGACGACGTGAACCGCCACGCCGCCGACTGGATCGCCGCCAACCGCGACGCCGTCGACGCCTGGCTCGCCGAAGCCAGAGCCGCCACCGAATACACGCCTGCACCCCCGCCGCCGCCCCCGGCGCCCTTCCGCGTTGCGGTGGTGGCACCAAGCGCGAGCAACGACCTGGCGTTCACGCAGAGCATGTTCGACGCGGTGAACGCTCTCGTGGCTTCAGGGGACATCAGTGAATTTGCCATCACCGACGGCACCTTCATTGTGGAGGACGCTGCCGCAGCCATTCGGGGCTATGCCGAAGAGGGCTACGACCTGGTTATCGCCCACGGTTCCCAGTACGGCGGACCGCTACAGGAGATCGCCCCGGACTTCCCCGACGTATCGTTTGCCTGGGGCACCGCGGTGGACACCTTCGGTCTTCCCAACGTGAACTCCTACTCGGTTCGCTCCGATCTCGGTGGCTACGTCAACGGCGTAGTGGCCGCTCAGCTCACAGAGAGCAACGTGATCGGCGTGATCGGTCCGATCGAGGTGGGCGACGCCAAGCTCTATGTCGACGGGTTCGCCGCAGGAGCCACGGCTCAGAATCCCGACGTCGAGGTCAACATCGTCTACACCGGTTCATTTGCCGACGTAGCGCTGGCCGCGGAAGCTGCCCAATCGCACATCTCCGCCGGCGCCGACGTGCTGACCGGTTCGGCCCAGATGGTGGTGGGCGCCACCGGAGTGGCCCAGGAGAACGGCGTGCTGTGGTTCGGCACCCAGGCCAACCAGACCGCACTCGGTGACGACATCGTGGTGGCCTCGCAGGTGTACCGCTGGGAGGTCATCCTCTCTGAAGTGGTCGATCAGGTTAAGGGCGGCACCTTGGGTGGCACTACCTTCATCATGACCTTCGATGGCGGAGGACTGGAGATCCAGTTCAACGACGCCATGGACATCCCCGCCGACGTGCTGGCCTCAGCCGAGGACACCATCGCCGGTCTGTCCGACGGGTCAATCTCCACTGGGCAGTAACGCTCAGACTATAAGCAAAGTATGAATACTGACTCGGCAGCGCCGAGGCCAGCACCGATGCTGGAGATGCGCGGTATTACCAAGCGCTTCCCCGGCGTGGTGGCCAACGAAGACGTTGACTTCACGGTGCTGCCGGGTCAGGTTCATACCCTTCTGGGAGAAAACGGGGCCGGCAAGAGCACGTTGGTAAAGATCCTCTACGGGCTCTACCAACCCGACGAGGGGTCGATCACCTTCGACGGCTCCCCAGTGAACATCGACTCGCCATCAGTGGCGATTCATACCGGCATCGGAATGATCCACCAGCACTTCATGTTGGTAGACACCCTCACCGTGGCCGAGAACGTGGCCTTGGGGCTGGGCACACCGCTTAGCCTTACCAACCTCCAGCCGATTCGTCGGCGAATCCGAGAGGTGTCTGAGGAGTTCGGACTGCATGTCGATCCCGATGCCTATATCTGGCAGATGGCGGTGGGAGAGCGGCAGCGGGCCGAAATCGTAAAAGCGCTGTACCGAAACGTGAGGCTGCTGGTGTTGGACGAGCCCACTGCGGTGTTGACCCCGCCCGAGGTCTCCGACTTATTCGTAACCCTCCGACAGCTCAGCTCCGATGGGAGAGGACTGGTGTTCATTTCCCACAAGCTGAACGAGGTGATGGAGATATCCGACGAAATCACCGTGCTACGTGACGGCAAAGTCTCCGGGCGCACCACTCCTGCGGAGTCCAGCAGGGAGTCGCTGGCCATGATGATGGTGGGACGCCCGGTGGAGTTCACCCGCACCCTCGCTGAACAGGAACCGGGCGATCCCAAACTGGAGGTGAGAAACCTCCGGATCCGGGGCGACCGGGAGGAGCTGGCGGTGCGCGATGTGAACATCGACGTGCGGGCCGGCGAGATCGTCGGCATCGTGGGAGTGTCGGGCAACGGGCAGCGAGAGCTGGCCGAGGCCATCGTCGGGTTGCGGGAGATTGAGTCGGGCGAAGTGTTCATCGACGGCCAACCGGTAAAGACCCCCACTCCCAAGCAGGTGCGGTCGATGGGCTTGGCCTATGTGCCCGAAGAGCGCATGAAGTACGGCAGCATCGGCGACTTCACCGTGGCCGAGAACCTGATCTTGGCCGACTATGACCAGCCGCCGTACGCGCGATACGGGCTGTTGAGCCTCAACTCCATTGAGACCCGCGGCAAGCAACTGGTGGGCGATTATTCGATTCGCACGCCAAACACCAGCACCCTCACCCGCAAGCTGTCGGGGGGCAACATCCAGAAGGTGGTGATCGCCCGGGAGTTCAGCGGCGATGCCGAGATGCTGCTGGTGGCCCAGCCCACTCGGGGCATCGATATCGGCGCAGCCGAATACATCCACGAGCAGCTGCTCACCCAGCGAACGCAGGGCAAGGCCATCTTGTTGATCAGCGAAGACTTGGACGAGGTGATGGCCCTGTCCGATCGGTTGGTGGTGATGTACGAAGGTTCGGTAATGGGCCGAATGGACCGGGCCGATGCCACTGTCGAGCAGGTGGGCCTGCTTATGAGCGGCGTGGGCGAGCCAGAGGGCGCGGCGATAGCGGGATAGGCAAGCCTGGGCTGTTCAGGTCAAACGGCAGTAGGCTGACCTCTTCCTGGGAGGTGTCTGAGTACCTGGTGGGCTCCCCCGCCTTCAAAGCGGGTGGGACGGGCGATCCCCGTCCGGCGGGTTCGATTCCCGTCCACCTCCGCCACGTAAAGGCTTGTGACCTGGACTTATATATGTCTGTTGGCTTTCTGTTACCACTTCTGTTACCACTGTTGTTATGCCATGAGAAATCTGTGGGCGCGCTCGCGCCGCGGTGACCAGGGTTATGAATGGCACCACTGGTCGGCCATAGCACCCACGCCAGGCCCTAGGCTCAGGCTAGTGGTCAAGTTCCGGCAGGCGGCTCGGCTCATCGAGTTGACCGGCAAATGGAGAGATTCTCGCTTCGGCGTGCCTTGGGGCACCAAATCTGCAGATGGCTTGGCGCTCTTGCAATGACGCTGCGCTGGTGCGGGAGGTTTCCGAAGAAATTCGGCCGATGCCCGAGCCCTGTTGAGTCAGGCGCTTGCGCCATGGCGGGACTTGAACGGCGCTAATGGCCCGAAGGGCGCGTTGAGATAAACCTCTCTGAGGGGGCAGAGCTTGGCCTGAGCGTCTTGAACCTGCCTTCTGGCAATCGAGGGCCAATGGGCCGGGGGCGGTTGCGGTGATGATAGTGATCCAGTCGGGGACGTGTTGGACAGTTTGTGGTTTTGTGAGGACGGCGATGACGGTGGCGTTGCTGCCGGGTGGTCTGGTGGGGGGCCAGGGGGTGTAGCCGTCGGTGATGACGATGACCACGGCGGGCTGGGGTTGTATGGCTGCGGCTGTGTGGATGGCGGCGGCCATGTCGGTGCCGCCTCCTCCGGCGAGTTCGATTCTGTTGGCGTTGATGATGTGTTGTGTGGTGTGGGTTTTGGTGTCGTGGGTGTGGACTGTGATGGGGTGCTGGCCGCCGGTGTGCTTTAGGACGGCTTGAGTCTCGGCGAGGGCTTGTTGGAGGTCCGTTCCGCGCATTGAGGCGGAGGTGTCGATAATAACGGCGATATCGGCTGCGGGCTGGTTGGTTCCGGGTGCGATGATGGGGCCGTTTTGGGGGCGGCGTGGCGGGCGGGTGTAGGTCCAGTGGCCTGTTCCGGGTTGGCGTTGGATGCCGCGTCGCAGTTCGGCGGCGAGGATGCGCCGCCAGTCGGCGGTCGGGACGGCGGTGTGTTCGGCCCACCGGGTGAGTCCACCGGGGGTCGACCCCCAGCCGTGCTGGTGTTGGTGGTCTAGGATCGCGTGGGCGGTCGTGCGGCGAAGGTGTTGTCTTCTGGCTGCGCTGAGGCCGGGCTGGGGGTGCGGCATGTCGTGGCCGGTGGTGGCCGAGTGGCAGCAGATGGCGGGGATTTCGATGGTTTCGGCGCTTTGGAGGAGGAGCCGGTAGTAGGTCTCGGTGATCTTTGATGGCGGCAGGCTGTAGTCCTCCGGATAGACGACTTTGAGTGGCAGGGGGAAGTCGTCGGCGCGAAGGTCGTTGTTGATCTCGCAGTCCGCCGCGAGGTTCCAGACCGTGTGCAGTTCGATGGGAACACCGGCGCGGCGGCCCCGCTCGAGATGGCCGCGAAGGGCGTGGTTCAGCTCGTGCGCGAGCGAGCCGGCGGCCTCTTCGACGCTGAGGGAGGCGGCGACGGACGGATTGACGTGAATGCGCCATTTTTCGTCGATGGCGAACGTGTCGGCCTGGTCGGTGAACAGCAGCGGGCAGGAGAACAGCGCGGCCGAATAGTAGGGGCGGTGCCGGGCGATCCACAGCCTCGCCGCTGCCACTTTCTGGCGGCCCTCCGTGTCCGTGCCGCTCCGTCCGAGTTGGGGGCCGAGATGAGGAGTCGGGGATTGGGCGGTCATGCTGCGAGGTCACCATCGGCGGGGATTTGAGCCGCGATTTCGGCGAACACCTCGTATCCGGGGGGCAGACCCACTCCGGCGGGTTTGATTTCGACGAGGCGCATGGCCGCGGCTGCGGCGATGTCGGGCACTCCCTGGCGCGCCGCGGCGATGCACACCTTGAAAGCCTTCTTCCACAGCCTTGTGCTGGGTTGGGCGGCGGCGCGGGCAACGATCGCGCTGAGCGCGGCGTGCCGCTGGTCGGAGCGCTCCAAAGAGGCGAATAGGGCCGGGGCGGCGAGGAGTTGATCGGTGTCCGGCAGATCCAGATTGTGCTCATAGGCCAGGTACTCGGCCGCGGCCCCGGTTCCCAAAAGCGAGGCGGCGACCAGCAGCTCGGTCTCCTCATCGGCCGCTGCTTCGTGGGCGATGGCCAAACAGCGGGCTGTGCGCTCCCAGGTGCGCGGCGAGGGGAACCCCCCCACGGGGATCCCCTGGCGAGGAGGGGCGGACAGCAAATCGGGCCTGGCTGTGAGGAACGCGGCCTGGGTGGCTTTGTGCTCGGCGACTGCTATGGGGTCCGGCGCTGCGTCAGTGGAAATGTCGAGCGGGCCGGTGTCGGGCCAGCCCGACAGGTAGCCGCGCTTCCACTCGTCCAATGAGACGGGCCAGCGCAAGTGGGCGAAGCGGCTGGCGACGGGGGCGGACAGGTCCCACGCGCCGATGTTGTGCTCGGGCGGGTTTGCCGCCGCCACGAACCGCACGTCCTGGCCCAGCTCGAGTTGGCCGACCCGGCCTTCGAGAATGACCCGCATCAGCGCGTTCTGCACGCCGGGCGGAGCGGTGTTGACCTCGTCGAAGAACACCAACTGCGGTTCCCGGCTCTCAGCCACGCGGCGCGCCCAGGCGGGTGGCTCGAACACCACCCCTTCGTCTGTGCGGACGGGCAGTCCGCCGAAGTCGGTCGGCTCGTGCAGCGAGACGATCACGGTCGTCGTTGGCCACCCGGCTGTGGCCGCGTACCGCTCGATTGTCTCGGTCTTGCCCGTTCCTGGATCGCCCCACAAAAGCACCGGGACTTTCGCTGCCAGGAGCACCTGCATCGCGGCCAGCACCGCC
Source organism: Candidatus Poriferisocius sp. (assembly GCF_965208355.1). Taxonomy (GTDB): domain Bacteria; phylum Actinomycetota; class Acidimicrobiia; order Acidimicrobiales; family Bin134; genus Poriferisocius. The sequence continues at coordinate 24,865 of NZ_CBDBOM010000002.1, read as the reverse complement.
TGTTGGGATTCGGCGATCAGCTCGCCTGCGGGCAGTTGCTCGTCTTGCTCGTCGCTCATGTCCTGTTCCTTTCCTCATCTGGTTGTCGTTCGTGTCCTGGCCCCGCTGCTGCGGGCAACAGCGTTCTGCGTCGTGTCATGCGACAGGTACCAGCGGTTCCGCTCTTTCGCGGGCAGCGTTTTGGGCGCGGCGTTCGCGGAGGGTGTAGGCGGCTGCTGAGAACACGACTGCGCATTCGTCCTCGCAAAGTTGTTCGAGGAGCCGGTCGGGCACCGACGGGTTCTCGACCACCGAGTGGCGGATGTACTTGTCGCGGTGCGCTGCGAGGCGCTCCAGCACGGCCTCGTCGATGTTCGGGTTGCGGGCCGCGGCGTCTTTGACTTGGCTGTCGGAGTCGCCGACCAGCGCTTCGAGCACGTCGGGCGGGGTGGAGGTGTTCGCTGCCGCGCCCCATCGCAGCCAGTCGTCCTCGGAACAGGCGAACCGCCCGATGGTGTCCTCGGGAACCTCGGGGCGCGCGCATACCGCCCTTCGCACCCCGAGGTCGGAGTCTTCGGCCAGGCAAGCGACCGCTTCGGGCGAGGCGGACGGGTTGTTCCCCAAGGCCTTCCGGACGGCGGGATCGGCGTCCTCAGTCAAAGCGGCCAGCACATCTTCAGGCGCGTCAGCCCGGCGGGCGATGGAGGCGCGCACCCTGGGATGGGGGTCTTCGGCCAGCCGCCGCACCATGTGTTCGCACAACTGGAGGTTGGCCGCCGCGGCGGCGCGCACCACAAGGCTGCGGTCGGCGGCCAGCTGCTCAAGCACATCTCCGGGCAGGCCGCGGCGCTCCGCGACCACGGCACGGACTCCGCGGTGCCTGTCGGCGGCGAGCCATGCGATGAGCCGGTCGGGGGCGGACGGGTTCCAGGCGATGGGGCGGCGCACAATCCATTGCGGGTGCCCGGCGAGGCGCTCAAGTGTGCGGCGACCGGCGTTGGGGTGGCAGGCCACCCAGCTCAACACGCCGCTGTCCTTAGAGCGCGACAGCCGCCCCAAAACGTCGCGGGGCGTGTTCGGGTTCACCGCCAACAGCCACAGGACCCGATCCCCGACCAGCCCGGAGTTCCCCCGATACCGGCCCCTGAACAGCCACCGCAGCACCGCTGGGTCGGCCGAGGCGTTCTGCGCTGTGCGGTACACGGGCCGATGCTGGGTGTGAAACCGGCACAGGTGCTTCAACGCCCCTGCCGGGGTGCGCGGATGCGAGCACACTAGATCGGCGACCTCCCAAAGCGTCCATTTCGCCATCTCTTTCAACCGGGCCGGGGAGGTGTCGGGGTCGCTGGCCTCGGCCGACAGGCGCACGGCCTCGTCGCGGTGGCAGGCCAGCCGCTCCCAAAACCCTTCGCCGAGGCCCGCCAGCCACCCACACCCGTTCCACCAAGCCCTTCTCGGCCGAAGCCCCGCATTGATCTCCCAGCCCAGCCAGCCCGGCCCCACCCCCGCCTCGGCCGACAGGTTGCTCTCCAGGCGCGCCGACACCGCCCAGCCCAGCCACTCCGCCGCTGCGTAGTGGTCCCACCACGCGCACGCGACCGTAACCGCTGCTGCCAGATGCGGGGGCACCCTCGCCTCGAACACCTCTGTGCTCGCCGCCACACGCCGAAGGCAGCGGCCAAGCTCGGCGATGTCACCCGGACCCGCCACACCGGCCTCCAGCGCCGCCCCCATCCCCCGAAGGCGGCTAATCGGCTCCGACGGCCCGCCCAAACCCTCCAACACCGCCAACTCCGCCTCGTTCGCCAAGCCCCACAGGCCGTCCGTCCGGCGGGCGAACACGGCCCGCACTCCATCGCACACCAAAACCCGGCGATCCGCTTTGCGGGGCGCTGCTTCACCCTCCATGGCCGCAACTGCCCCGCTTTCCGGTGCCGAATGCGAACAGCGGTCTCCCGCACCTTAGGAGCCGCAGTCTGGTTTTGGGATAGGAGCGGCGAAGATCTTGGCGGAGAGGCCACATCCTTCGGATTGCCCGGGAGCACGCAGTCAGCGGAGTTGTCGGTTGCAAAGCCATGCGGATCCTCTCGTTTTCGGTCTTGCGATTTCAGCATTCGGGAACGGTCGCCCCGGTGAGCCGGCTGCGGTCTGGGCGCGGAAGTCGTCGTGGAACGGCTGTGGTGAGCGGCAGCGATGAGATTGCAGTTCCACGCGCCATCTTGAATTCCCGGTCCCCTCGCCAAAGGGCGCCTTAGTCTTAGGTAGAGATAGAGTTGATTCTCCTCGATCAATTGACACACCGATTGAGAGGAGGCCGCCAGGGGTGGTCCCACACCTGGCGGCCTCAGCGCTTACGCAGCGTCCAGCAAGCCGATCCAACGCTCCACATCAGCACGCCGCCAACCCACAGCCCGGCTGCGAGGCCCGCCTAGGCGCACCGGAGCGGGGAATTCTCCGGCACGCACACGCCTCCACAGCGTCGTCTTCGACAGGCCCGTCATGCACAGCACCTGGCCGATTCGCAGGATCTGAACTTCAGCTTCCATTGATTCCTCCTGTTCCCTTGCTTCTCTTCTCGATCGCCGGCTCCGATTGCACCTGGGCCGGCGTGGGCCACCCTAGGACAGGTGCTGTCCTAGCCGGCCGGGTGTGAGGACAGTGGGCCGGCGTGGGCCACCGTGCATCCCGGTCCGGGCTCCGCTGTCGGCGAGCTTTGCGGGCCGGCATGCAGCCGGGCTCCCTTTCCGGAACCCGGCCAGCACGCCAGCCCCCCGATTTGCAGCCGAGAGGACGTCCCGATGCAGAGGTTCTAGAGACTGAAGGGAAGTCTCAGACCGGTGCGGCCTCCCGGCTTGCAAGTCTCCACCAGTATATTTTATAAATAAAAAAAGTCAACACCTGGGCGAAAGAAGGCATCCGAGCAAGGCCATTGTCTCTCCAGCCGCTATTCCAGCGGTATGGTTTGGCTGTGCCCAGACAGCGTGGCAGGAAGAAGCCGAACCACTGGGCCGAAGACGGCGGATGGCCTTACGCCTGCCTCAGCGACGACGCGCCGCCCACCGCCCACTTGATGCAGGCGGTCGCCCGGCGCCTCAGGGAAGCCCTCAGATACAAGTCCACGGGCGATCCTCATCGCATCACCGGATTGGAGGCCTCCCAGGCCTCAGGGGTTTCCCCCACCACCATCACTAACATCATCCATGGCATCACCTGGCCCGACGCCGACTCCATCGCCCGCCTCGAATGCGCTCTCGACGTCGACCTATGGGGCAGCGAGCACCGCAGGGCAAAAGGAGCCAGCCGCTCCGAGACTGATCCGACATGAACAGCGTCGAGTGACCTGGACACCAGCAGGCTGACCGACGACCTAAAGGGGAAACAATCGCAATTGCCACCGACAATCGAATTCCCGTTGCTGCACGATGACTCGCCTCCCCCCACACGTCACCACCCAACTCAACCCGGCCATCGACGAACCGGCCGGCGCTCTGGATGCCCTCCACGCAGCGCTCGGCTCTCTAGCGGGCGACGCAAGAGCAGACCACGACCCCGACAACGCCGAGACCGCGTTCTTGGCCTCCGCTGCTGCGGCGGCCCGCACCGCGTTCGGGTCCGAGGCCGACACCGCCGAGGCGATGGGACACATGTCGGGACTGTGCGCTGACGTAGGAGGGTTCCCTGGACAGCAGGGGCCGTGATCGGAGTCATCGACGTAGTAAGAGGAAGGGACTTATAGACATAGCTAGACATCTGCCGAGCGCCGCAGAAGCTCTTTCAAGTCGGCCTTGATGTCAGCCACAGTTATGGGAACGAACCGGCGGTGCACTGCCCACTGGAGCGAGCACAGAACACTGCGCGCCGACGTGGTATGTCACGGAGCCGACATACCCCACTTGCCGCTAGCGCATCCCCGCCCCCACAGGGACGGCAGCGGCACCCACGACACCGTTCACCACCACTGCACCGCAGAGGTCCAACAACAGGTGAGGCCCACCCCGGATACGAGCAGTGGTCCTGTCCGCCCGATTCGGCCCATGGACATCACCCGAATTCCAGTCCGCCGACATTGGTACCTGGCCCCGAGCAGCTGTCAGCGTTGCCGTCGACGGTGCATCCGTCCTGCTCACTGGTGGATCAGGACTAGTGGTTGCTGGAGCAGTTGGGGCTGCGAGCACCGGGGAAGCATTTGCTTTTCTGCACTTCAACAACAGCGGCAACTATCATGTCGACGTGACCGGCGCGAGCGGGTGTTTGCCATCCATCGGATGGCATCCGAAGACACACCCGCCGCTGGGCGGGCAATCCGTTGTGACGACGGTAGAACTTCCCCTCTGGTGCCAAGAACACATGGAGCACCCCTTCATCGTCCACCCAGCGGTCGATGTCGCCCTCGATTCCGTTCAGCGTCTGACTGTTGAGGGGCTTGTATATGACTGCAGTTTTCCGCCGCGCTGACAGCTTGTTCGGCCCGTCCATTTTTCCTTTCTTTCTCTAATCTGTCTCTATGATGTATATAAGTGTTGCGGAGCAAAATAACCCCAGCTCAGGGGGGGGTTCGCCACTTTCCCGTATAAGCTCCAATAGCGCCTAGCTAGCTACCGGCAGTGCCTTTGGGCCTGAATCGCATGGCTTCGCGCAGCCGCTGACCTGGGGAGACACCGATCCACTCCAAAATTGGGGAAAATCCGCTCCAGATTCTCGTGATCCACACTCCAAACCTGCGAACATTCGACCCTGTGACCAGAGGAAATCGATTTCGCGCAACCCCCGAACAAGACCTCCCTCCGGTACTCGCCGCGGAGCTGATGCGCGCCGCGGCGGCGGGCATTGCGTGCCCGGGGCGAACCGGACGACAAACGCCCGAATCACGGGGGCAGACATGGGTGCTTTGATGCAGCTGGCGGCCTCGGCCGATTCCCGATGGGCGAGGAAGCACATCACGACAATGAAAGCTTTCAGACTTGCCAAGCACCCAGCGCGATCTGTGGGAAGGATCGCCGAAGGGCACTAGTCTCCGCAGGGGCTTCGGCGCCGCTGTTATGGCTCAAAGGGGCCGCGCCAGTCCAGCCGGGCGCGTCGGGGCTGAAGGTCATCCGGGAGTGGGGAGGGGCTGGCCCTTGGGCCGGCCGTGGTCGGGGTTGCAGTGGTCTTGGGCGAGGTCGGCGGGGTGGTCGCCAAAGTCGAGGGTGCCGAGCGCCCTGCACGCGGCGGCCAGGGCGGCGGGGTATTGGGGGTGGCCGGCGAACGCCGCCTCCAGGGCGGCTTGGCGGGCGGCGGCCTCGCGGCGGGTGTAGGGAAGAGCGCAGGTGTCGGCGGTGCCGTCGCCGTCGCTGTCGTGGGCATAAAGGCGCGGGCCGCCGAGGCCGTAGTTGGCGCAGAAGAAGGCGCTGTCAATGTAAGAGGAGTAGAAGCGGGCGGCCCTGGACGGGTCGACGGGTCCGGGCTGCTGGGGCAGGTCGCGTCGGGCGGCGTTTTGGGGGGCGCAGATGTCGGCTGCGAGTGCTTCGGGCGTGTCGCCGTCGAGGTCTTTGGGGGCGGTGTGGCAGGCGCCTTTTGCGGGGTCGGATTCGTCGGCGTCGGGGGTGGTGGGGTCGTCGGGGGGCCCGTGGAGGGCGTCTGTGAGCGCGTCGGGGTTGAGGGTGGCGAGTTTTTCGAGGGCGTATTGGCGGGCGATGGCGGCGCGTCTGGTGGTGTTCAGCGAGCAGACGTCGGCTGTACCGTCGCCGTCGAGGTCCATTGGGTGGGTAATCGGGCCGCCCAGGCTCAGGTTCGCGCAGTAGTCGGGGCTGTCGATGGTCCCGGAGAAGAACGTGTTGACCACTGTGATTGCGATGGTGTCGGTGTCGGTGTCGGCGCCGCTTCGCACGGTGAGCTCGAAGGTGAGTTTGACGCTGTTGAATCCGCCCGGTTCGGGGACGATGAAGTAGGGGAACCGAGAGTCGGCGTTGCCGACCCGGCCGCCGGCGGCGGAGTCGTAGGTGCCGTCGGCGTTGGGGAACCACTTGCCGTAGGCGAATCCCTCGGCGGCCTCGGCGTCGGTGATCGGGGGGCGGTGCTCGGTGCGGGGGTGGGTGTCGATGCCGGTGTAGGCCCAGCTGTATGTAACCGCGCTGATGGCGTCAGCGCGGACCAGCCCGGAGCTGAAGTTGCCCCTCAGGACGACGATTTCGCCGGGTTGGGCTGTTTGGTCTGTGCCGGCGAGGGCCTTCAGGTCGTCGTCGCCGTCGCGGATTGTTATCTGCACGGTGTCGGAGGCTTCCACTCCCCATCGGTCGGCGGCGGTGAACTGCACATACAAGACTATCTGGGTGCCGGTGGTCACCTCTGGCAGTCTGAACGACGCTGTGGGGGTGGTCGCCCCGCTCAGCGACAGCCGGGGGCCTCTGTAGGTCACGTCCAGGGGGGCTCCCGACGGTGTGCGCACCTGCATCCATCGGTATGCGAGCGGGTCCCCGTCGGGGTCGAATGCGAAGCCCCGCAGGCTCACCGTCCCGGTGGGGGGATCGGAGGGCGGGTAGCCGCCGTCGATGCCGTCGGGGGTGTCGATGTCGTCGGGGGCGGTGGCGGTGGGCGGGGAGTTGTCGGCCACCACCAGTTCCACTGCGACCGACCCTGTGAGCCCGCCGGGGTCGACCACCTCGACGGCGGCGGTGAACGCGTCGCCCTCCTTTGTGCCCTCGGGGGCGGTGAATGTCGCTGTGGTCCTCGACCCTGGCCGGTTCGACCTGCCGGGCTCGATGCCGGTTCCCGACCAGGTGTGCTCCAGCAGGCGGGTGCGGGCCGCCCCGTCGCCTGTGGCGACGGCGATGAGGGCCACCCCTTCGTGGGCGGCGTCTGTTGAGATGACGTACCGGTTCTCTCCGGCGGGCTGTATTCCGGCTCTGCGGTCCTCGGCGGTGGATGCCGCGGGGTCTGATTCGGGGTGTTCGATTTCCACTTGGGGGTCGGCGTGGGCGTCGCGGACCACGATTTTGACCACCTCTGTGGCTGATGCGCCGTGGTCGTCGGTGACCGTCAGCCGGTAGTATAGGTAGTAGGGGTCGGCCCGGACGCCGCCGGTGAACGGCAGCGGGGCGATCGTCTCGTCGTCGGTGGTTCCGGCTGTGTCAGGGTCGTCGTCGGTGCTGAGCGTCTTGCGGCTGTCGGTGTCGTCGGGCACCGAGGCGGTGACGGTGGGGATGTCGCTGGCGTAGATGCGCTCCCAGCTGAACGCGCTGTCGGGGAGCGGGCCGTCGGGATCGGAGCTGGCCGTTCCGTCGACCACCAGCAGCGAGCCCTCCCGGATGTCCCATTCGTTGTCGGCGTTGTCTGCCTCTCCGGGCCCGTGGATGACGCCTTGTCGGGTGTAGCGCTCGCTATTCTCGTCCACTTCGCCGTCGCCGTCGTCGTCGAAGCCGTAGAACTGCTCGCCGCGGGGAGCCGGCAGCCAGGCCTCCACCGTGATCTCTGCAGTCGGGCTTTGGTTGATGTCGGCTGTCACCGTGGCGCTGTCGGATGCCTTGGGGGTGCCGTCGTCGGTCACGGTCAGCCTGAACTCGATTGAGTAGGCCTGTTTGGCTGCCAGGGCCTGTCGGGTCAGCCTGAACTCGGCGGTGAGCCCTGCGGGGATGTTGTTGGCGGGGTCGGCGGGGGACTGGGCCACAGGGAACCCGGCGTAGGCGTCGGTCATCACCTCCCAGTCGTATTGGGTGATGCTGCCTTGGGGGTCGAAGCTCCTCGAGCCGTCCAGTGTCACGGTGGTCACCCCGGTCTGCTGGTCGGTGGTCACATCAGCCACGAGGGCGATTGCCACCGGCGGCCACTGGGCCTGTTGCGCGGCTGCCGGGATCGCCCACGCCGACAGGGCGGCGAGTGCGAGCAGTGGTACGCGCAAGCTGTTCGCCTTCCTGTGCTTCGGTCCTGGCATCGCCGTGTTCCGCAGAGAGCGCCGCGATCTGCTAGGAGTGTTGCCGTCTATGGCGGGCAGCACACATGCGGCCGTTGCCGCCACGGTTAATATGCCTGCTGGCGGGCGCAGCGCGGCTCCCCTCCCGCCGCGCTCGGAGCCCGGGAATTCGCGGCCTGCTGTCGCCGGTTGTGGGTCGCAGGCCCGGTGCCGTTGCGGCCCCCAAAAGACCAGTCAGAGCACGGCTCGCTGCGATCATTCCGGGCGATCTCGCAATTTGGTTGGAACAGGGGGGTTGTCCCGCACTTCTTTCACGGTGGGCCTTTTGGGGTTGGATGACCGGTACCAGAGCCCTTGCTGGCATTCCGCCACCGTGGCCCCTCGCCTCAACAGAAGCCCATAAAATATATGACAAATTCATATCTGGTTCAAATGTGGCTGTACAATGCTATGAAGATCATATTGTATCTCTATATTCGTGTCGGATTGCGGGGTTTGGCTGTGCAGCCCATTCGACGTCGGCGGCGGTCATCGTGAACGCACCCCGCCCCGAGCCGGGCGTGCCGATGAATAGGACCTCGATGTAGCAGGGGTGGGCTTAGACGACGGCGTTCAGCAGTTGAATCCCTCCAGCGCGGGCCCCTGCTCGCATCCCTCGCGCAGCCTTCGCCACTGGGCGCTGGCGAACTGAGCTGCCTCGTCCACTCCAGAGACCAGTCCCGGCGCGTATTCCCCGCAGCGCTCGCCGAACCGGAAGGCGAGTTCGGGAAGGCCGTCCGCGACCCGGGCTGTCTGGTCGTATGCGGCCTGCGCGGCGGCGGTGTCGCCCGTGTTGTACTGCTCGATGGCCAAGTAGGCGGACTCCTCGAGCCGCTGGCCAGCCCACACGATGAGCGCGTGTTCTGAGACGCAGAGCTGACGCTCAGAGTCTTCCTGTGACAGCGGGACGGCTGTTGGCGGCGCGGGCGCGTTCGTTCCGGAACCGCATGCCGCGGCTGTTGCCAGCAGGGCCGCCAGTGCCAGCAGGGCCGCCAGTGCCAGCAGCCCCCGCCCGCGCCGGACGCGGCGCCCGATTGGGCTGCTCCAAACGCCCCGCAACGCGGAGAGGGCGCCGGGACTGGACGATGTCGCCGCGACGGCGACGGCTTGGTGGGCGTCTCCGCTCATATTGCTACTCCTCGCAGTTGACCGGGCCTCATTCGTATCCGCCTGCAAATCAGCCGTTGACGGCCATAGGGCGGATCTCGTCGAAGTGGCGCAGTTCTCGCTTTTCCTCATCGTTTTGCGCTTGGATTCTCATGCCATGATAAATCGTCCGGGCCGTTCGGCGCGACTGCCTGCAACTCGAGGCCCCAACCTGGGCGAACCGCGCCCTCGCAGGCATCCAGACCGGCTCCGACCGACCGACAGCCGCGGCGCCGCCGGACCCTGACACGGCTGCCCGCAGCCGCCACTTCGCGGAGTCCCGGGTCATCGGAGGCGTCGCTGCCCGCCCGGCCAGGCCTTGGTCCACATCCGGAGCCAGGCGAGGGTTTGAAGTGGATTGGCCGGGAGGCCGCCTTGGCGGCGATGTCCGGTGGGCCCGCCGCCCGCGGAAGACAGACAAGTCTCCGGATTCTTGGCTTGGCTGGGTTGGTCAGGGTGAATTGGAGGTTCGTTCGATTCGCACGAGCATGGCTGCTGAGGGGGTGACTTTGCCGCTCAGATAGGTGCTGAGACGGGAAGCGCTCGTGCCGACCTGCGACGCGAATTCGGCTTTGGTCATCCCGGACCGCTCGACGGCGGCCCTTACGCGCTCAGCCGCCGTGTCCCGGTCGGCGCGTTCGTGGTCTTGGCGGGCCCTTTCGATTGCCAGCGTGAACAGCGTGTTGACACCGTCTGGGTCGCGGAATTCGAGGTAGCGCTCAACCCGGCGGGCTGTCGGTCCCCACGGAGACCTCCTGATCTCGGCGAAAACAGGGCGCCAGTCGTCGACAAGGCCGCGGTCCAATACTGTGGCCAGCGCCTCAAAGGGCCAGGTGTCAACGGCGTCGCGAGGGCTGGCGTCAACGTTGCGGAAATACAGCGCGCTCATGTCGCGCCGCTCAAGCGCAGGGCAATGTCCTGGCAGGCGCGCACCACATCGGACCAGTGGTGCCATCGCCGATCAAGGCCCTTGTAGCGCGGGAGCTCGCCGACAACATCAGTGTCGCGCGGCGAGGGATCGGCGAGAGCGATTACCAGCGAGGTCAAAACTGAAGATGGCTCGTTTGACCGGTCGGCGTAGTAGGCGTCGATGTCCAACAGCACCGCCACTGCCGCATCGTCGCCCATGTGGGCGGCCAGGGCCACAACGTCTATGAAGTCGCGCACCGCGTTGCGCTGCACAACCAGAAAGGCCTTGACCCGCAAGGCCTCCGCTTCGGTGGGTGCGACGACCACGGAGCCGGTGCCGACCGCGACCTCAATCGTCTCAAGCGGTCGGATCCGACGCATCTGCCGAAGCCCTGCCTCAATCCCGTCGAGGCTTCCCATGATGGTGAACGGCGGCTTTGAGGCCCGCACTGACGTCGCCCATCCCTCAGTCGCCTCCACCGCGCTCAGGATCGCCTCGTAGCGATCGACCAGATCTGCGAGCACATGGTCGTGGTCAAAGGAGTCGCGGTGGCCCGCGTGCAGCGCTGCGGCCGACCCTCCAACCAGAACAGCGTCCGGAACGACCGACTGAAGGCGAGCCGCCGAGACCAGCACCCGTCGCATCGTCTCGCTCAACTCAACCACTTCCTTATCATATCCGATAAGTCTGACACCGTCCAATGTCAGGCTGTCACGCCTTCTGAGCAGAAATCCCTACAGCGTGCTCGTAGAGCTGACCGACGACGATGAGGTGACTGCTCGCACCTACACTTTGGAAATCACCCGCGCCGCCGGCTAGCTGCTCTGGACCGGGTCTGTCGGGAATCTTGTGCAACCGGCCGCTGACGCCGCCGGTGCATTACCGCTCTTGGGAATCGGACGCCGGGGCTCCAACCCGCCACCATCGCCAATTCTTCCCTTAGCCGAGGCCCGCCCTGCGGGGACGGGGGAATGCAGGGGGCGGCTAGTGGTTCACGTAGTGCCAGGCGTATTGCATCTTGTCGACGCCCGAGGGTGGGTTTTGGTTGTTCGCGGAGGAATTTGGGGTGGATTTGGCATTGGCCTCGGTTGTGCCGGTGTCCCACCAGACTTCAAAGTCCCCAACGACGTAGCAACGGCGCTGGATGCAATTGCAACAGGCGACCTGATCATCGTCGCGGTGTCGGTCCCAGATGGCGGATAAGCGCCTGCACGGCCCTTGCCAGCGCCACGGCCGATCCGATCGATCTGACCCCCGACAACGGCGGTCCCAATGGCATCTGTTCCAACGACACCAACCTATAGGTCCTCGACGACGGCAAAGACCGGATCAACATCTACAGCATTGCAGCCGGCCCCACCTGACACTTGAAGGGCGAACACTTGTCGCCTGCGCCACGCAATGGACCGAACAAGACCAACACACCTTTGGCCCGTGGACACACAAACGGTTACACGTCAGGAGTCTTTCGCCCCGCCATATTCCAGAAAGGACCAATTGTGAAAATGAAGCTCGTAGTGGTCGCTGAAACGGTGCTGTTGGCGTTGTCATGCAGCGGCGGCAGCGGACACGACCTAGAAACGGCACAGCCTGAGAACAACATCGCAATCGCGACGCAATCCCAGAAGGCACCGGCGCTTCCGGAAACAGGAGTGAAGGTGACCATGGCGAGGGGCAACTGGATAGAGACCAGCTTCCAGCACCACGTCGTTCAGCTGCTGCTGGAAGAACTCGGCTACGAGGTCAGCTATCCGGTCGGCGAAGGTGGCTCTTGTTCGCCTTGGCCTGCGTGTCTTTTGTTTTCGATGGCGGTTTTCGTATGATCTTTTCGGTGGTCATCGCGTTGATCTTTGAGCATCCGACCTGGTCTCAAGGCCTGCGCAGCCGCCTTGTGGAGCGGGGCCACGAGGTGCTCGAGATCGACGTCGGCGATTTCCGGTGGGAGGTGTCGGGCCGCCCGCCGGCGGTGGACGTGTGGGTGAACCGCATCAACACGATGCCGTCGCGGCCCGGATCGGCGGCCGCAGCGATGTCGTCGGCGCGGAACATTCTCGCTTGGCTGGAGCTGCACGAGTGCTGTGTTGTGAACGGGCTGCTGGCCTACCAGATCGGGGCGTCCAAGGCGGCCCAGGCGGCGCTGTTCTGTCGCGCTGGGGCCGAAGCGCCACAGACTATAGCCGTGCAGTGCGGAGCAGGCGCCGCCGCCGCGGCCGGGGGGCTGGGATTTCCCGTTGTGCTCAAGCCCAACGCCGGCGGGTCCGGACGCGGAGTCCAGCGCTACGAGAGCCGTCGGCAGCTGCACGAGGCCATCCACGCGGGGCGGCTGGACTTCGGCCCTGATGGCACGGCTGTGGTCCAAAAGGCGGTCGACAGCGCCGACGGCTATATCTACCGGATCGAGATCCTCGACTCGCAGGTGCTCTACTGCGCACGCCAGCGCCTCGTCGGCGGCGTCTTCAACTACTGCGCGATCGACGGGCTCGCCGCCGCCGGCGAGCCCGCCCTGGAGCTGGCGGAGGCAGACGCCGGCGCGGCGGCGCGCGCGGTCTGCGCCGCGGGGCTCGCCGAAGCCGATTTCGCCAGCGCCGAGTATCTGCTTGACGCCGACACCGGCGCCCCGGTGTTCATCGATTTCAACCCGTACTCGAACCTGATCACAGGATTCGACGACGAACTCGGGTTCTGTCCGCTGGACAGGCTGGCGGACGCCATCGAGAGCAGAGCCGACCGCTAGCCCCCGAACAGAAAGCACCCACCGCACAGGGGCCCACCCCCGTCCGCAGCAGACACGGGCAACAGCCCGCCGCAACACCGCCAGCGGGCATAGGCAAACTTTAATCACCAGGCCGAGGGCCCCGGCAACCACAACAATGACACTCGGGGATTTTGTGTGTCGGGCGTGGTCGGGTCTGTCGGGGATTTTGTGTGTCGGGCGTGGTCTGAGGGTCCGCGGTTTGGTGTGGTGGGCTGGTTCGGGTGTGCTGTTGATGGCGGTTGTGGGTTGGTATAGTCGTGCCGGTTCAGCTTTGCGGGGAGTTGTGGAATGTTTGCTCGCGGTTGTGGGTGGCGGTTGTGGCCGGCGGTGTTGGTGTTGGCTGGGGTGTTGGTGCCGGTTGGGTTTGGTGGTGCTGGTGCGCAGGGGCTTGCGGCGTTTTCCCGGTTGGTGGATGCGGAGTTCGACTCGTTGGCTGGGGCGGGCAATGAGTATCCGGGGGCGTTGTGGTCGGACGGGTCGGTGTTGTGGGTGGCTGATCTGGTGGAGGACAAGGTGTTCGCGTACGATGCCGCGACTGGCGTGCGCCGGCCGGGCGATGATGTGGATTCGCTGCGGGGGGCGGGCAACACGTTTCCGACGGGGATGTGGTCGGACGGGTCGGTGTTGTGGGTGGCCGACGGCGCCGATTCCAAGGTGTATGCGTACGATCTGGCCACCGGTGCTCATCTGCCGCATCTGGGCATCGAGACGCTGGGCGGGGCGGGCAACGATTGGCCGCGGGGGCTGTGGTCGGACGGCTCGGTGCTGTGGGTGGCCGATTACTGGGATGGCAAGGTGTACGCGTACGATCTCGCGACCGGTGAGCGCCGGCCTGATGATGATGTGGGCTCGCTGGATGCGGCGGGCAACGACCGTCCTACGGGGTTGTGGTCGGACGGGTCGGTGCTGTGGGTGGCCGACATGGCCGACGACAAGGTGTACGCGTACGACCTGGCGACGGGCGCGCGGCGTCCTGCTGGGGATTTCGACACGTTGGCCGCCGCGGGCAATGGCCGTCCGGCGGCGCTGTGGTCGGACGGGGCGGTGCTGTGGGTGGCCGACAGCGGCAAGTCGAACGACGACGGCGAGTCGAGGCTGTTCGCGTACCGGATGCCCGACAGCGCGCTGCTGCGGTCGCTGTCGCTGAGCGGCGCGGACTTCGGGGTGTTCTCCGCGGGCCGGTTCTCCTATTCGGTGCGGGTGCCGTCAGCGACGACGCAGACGACGGTAGCCGCGGAGGCGGCGGGCTCGGGAGCGTCGGTTGTCATCGCGCCCGCCGACGCCGACAGCGGCGCCGAGGGCCACCAGGTCGACTTGTCGCCGGGCGCGAACGCGATCACGGTGACGGTCGCCAACGGGACGCTGGTCGAGACCTACAACGTGGCCGTGGAGCGCTCCTCGCTCGGCGCGGTCGACGACGACGCGTCGCTGGGCGCCTTGAGCCTGAGCGGCGTCGACATCGGCGCGTTCGACCCCTACGACCGCCGCTACGCGGCGGTAGTGCCGTCCACGGTCACTTCTGCCACGGTGACCGCCACTCCCACGAACGCGGACGCGTCGGTCACCATCGCGCCCGCGGACGCGAACTCCGATCCCGACGACGGCCATCAGGTAGCGCTCGGCGCGGGCGCCAACACCGTCACCGTCACGGTGGCCTCGTCGGATCTGACCGCGTCGGCGGTGTACACGGTGCGCGTCACCCAGGTCGACGCTCCCGCCGTCACCGGCGACGCGTCGCTGAGCGCGCTCACCGTGGCCGAGACCGACACCGACGACGCAGTCGGGATCGGCGCCTTCAGCGCCGACACCCGCTCCTATGCCGCGGCGGTGGACAGCTCGGTCGGATCGGTCACCGTCGCGGCGACGCCCGCTGACCCGCACGCGTCGGTCACCATCGCGCCCGACGACGCCGACACCGCGACCGACGGCCACCAGGTCAGCCTCGCCGCGGGCGCCACCACCGCCGTCACCGTCACGGTGGTCTCCTCCGACCTGTCCGCCACCGCGCAGTACACGATCAGCGTGGGACGCGCCTACACCGACGGCGTCATCCGCCTCGACCCCGACACCACGCCCGTCGCCTCCATGTGGTCCGACGGCGACGTCTTGTGGGTCGCCGGCCCCGACTGGGTCCACGCCTACGACCTCCAAACCGGCGCACGCCAGACCGACCGCGACTTCCCGCTCACCCACGCCCACGACATCCACGGCGACGACCTGCGCGACGGCAGATTCGAAGGAGGAGGCCTGTGGAGCGACGGCGAGCACCTCTACGCCCTCGAAGGCCTCTACGGCGGGCTCTACGCCTACGACCCCGCCACCGGCCACCGCCGACCCGCACACGACCGCAACGGAACCAGACCAAACCGGCCGTCGCTCAACATAGCGGAAATCGCCAATCCTCATCCTGAGGGCATCTGGTCCGACGGGACCACCATGTGGATCGCCGACAGCGATTTCAATCGCGTGGTGATCATCGACCTCGCCACCGGCAGCTATCAGAGCACGAAGATCAGGGGTGTCGGAAGGCGCCATGGCAACAGCAACCCCCGCGACGTGTGGTCCGACGGCGACGTTATGTGGATCCTCGACGACGAAGACGACAGGGTCTACGCCTACGACATCGACGACGCCGACCGGCACACCAGCCTGGAGATAGGCACGCTGGGCAGAGTCGGCAACGACGATCCAGCTGCAATCTGGTCCGACGGCGACACCATGTGGGTGCTCGACAGCGAGGACCTCATCGTCTACCCCTACCCGATGGCAGCGCGTGCGCGGCTGGCGAGCCTCTCGTTCACCGACGTCAGCTTCGGCGGTCTGCGCAGCGGCGTCGACAGCTACAATGCCGCAGCCGCCAACACCGTGAGCGCCACCACCGTCGCCGCAGCCGCCACGGAATCCGGCGCGACGGTGACCGTCAGCCCCGCCGACGCCGACAGCAACACTGACGGCCACCAGGTCAACCTGTCGCTGGGCTCCAACACCGTCACCGTCACCGTCACGCTCGGCGCCCAGGTCAGGACCTACACCGTGAACGTGGTCAAAATCAACGTCGCGACCCTTTCCTCGGACGCATCGCTCAGCACGCTCAGCTTCAGCGGCGCCTCCACGTTCACCCCCGGTGATTGCCCCTGCAGCGCCCAAGTCGACAACGACGTCACTCAGACCACCATCACCGCTGCTGCGACCGACGCCAACGCGACAGTGACCATCAGCCCCGCCGACGCCGACACCGACGCCGACGGCTACCAAGTGAGCCTCGCACAGGGCAGCAACCGCATCACGATCACCGTGGTGTCCTCTGATCTGTCCACGAAATCGGTGTACTCCGTGAACATCTATCGCCGCGGCGCGGTCCGGGTCGGGGGCACTGATGTGAGCTTGCGCGGTGTGTGGTCCGACGGCGAGGTCCTCTGGGCGGTCGACGGAGTGTCGGACACGCTGCTCGCCTTCGACTTGGAGACCCTCGAGCGTCTGCCCGACCGCGACTTCGACCACTTCGAGAGTGGCCGCTGGCCGACCGGGCTGTGGTCCGACGGAGAGACGATCTGGATCATCATCCACAAAGACAAGACCGCTCGCGCATACTCGCTGGCCACCGGGGAGCGTCTGCCCGATAGCGACATCGCGATCGCATTGGCTCGGTGGGGGTGGGGCCTGTGGTCCGACGGCGACACCATGTGGGTCACCGACAGGTACCTCGACCGGCTGTTTGCTTTCGACATGTCTCCTGGGCCATGGGACCGCGACGACGGGCGTTGGATCCGATCGAAAGACCTCGTCCGGCTCGCCAACTTCGGCCGCGATACTCCCGACCACTACGGCAACGACACTCCGGGCGACCTCTGGTCCGACACGGTCACGATGTGGGTGCCCGACTTCTACGACTCGAAGCTGTACGCCTATGAGCTTGCTACTGGTGATCGCCAGCCGCAGCGCGATGTCGACGTCCGGGGGACGAACGGCGAGCTGACCCAACCGCAGGGAGTGTGGTCTGACGGTCACACCATGTGGGTGACCGACAGCCGCAGCGACAGCATCGTGACCGTGGATGCGCCGGTGAGCACGCTGTTGACGTCGCTGGCGCTGAGCGGCGTTGACTTCGGCACTTTTGACAAGGGGACGAGGGACTACTCGGCGACGGTGGCCGCCACGGTGAGTTCGGCCACGCTCACCTATGAGGTGTTCGACGACGAGGCCGAGGTCGTCGTCTCGCCCGCCGACGCCGATACCGGCACCGAGGGCCACCAGGTCGGCCTCGCGGAGGGCGCCAACACCATCACGGCGACGGTGACGGCGCCCGACGGCACAACCACGGTGTACACCGTCACCGTCGAGCGGGCCGCGGCGTCGCCGCCTCCGGATGTGCGATTCGTGCCCGGGGACGACCCCATTGAGAAGCATAAGGAGCCGGCCCAGCAGCAGTCAGAGGAACAGCAGTCCGAGGAGTCTCAGTCCGAGGAGTCTCAGTCCGAGGAGTCTCAGGAGTCGGCGGCTGATGAGGTCGGCGGGGTGGTGTTGTCGAGTGGTGCGCCGGGGGAGTTGAGCGTGTCGTGGTCGGCGCCGGGTTTGGCGCCGTTCGGGTATCGGGTGATGTGGGCTCGGGAGGATCTGGAGTATCTGTCGTATTGGCAGGCCGATGAGGCCCATCGGGGCAACGCGTGGCCTGGCGGCGACGCCACCTCGGTGACGCTGTCGGGCTTGGAGGAGGGCGCGACCTACAAGGTGCGGGTGCGGGCGCGGTTCCTCACCGAGGGGGGGAGGGTGTCGGCGTCGCCGTGGACCGATGAGGTCACGGCGGTGGTGTCGTCTTCGCCGGCCGCCGAGCAGCGGTCTGATGAGCAGCGGTCGGAGTCGGAGTCTGATGTGCCGGAGTCTGGGTCTGTGGGGCCGGCGTTGACGGCGAGTTTTGAGGGGGTGCCTGATGCGCATTCGGGTGCGGGCAGCGATTTGGTGGTTCGGGTTCGGTTCAGCGAGCCGTTGGCGGTGAGCTATGTGACGATGCGCGACGGCGGTGGGGTGTTCGTGCAGTCCCCGCATCGGGTGGTCAAGGCCAAGCGGGTGGAGGGCCGCAGCGATCTGTGGGACATCACCATCAGGGTCGGCGACGACCGGAGGCTGTCGGTGACGGTGTTCAAGGGCTCTGGCTGTGACGGCGAGCATGCGGTGTGCACCGCCGATGGGCGGCCGGTGTCGAAGGCGGCCCAAGTCTTCATCGAAGGCCCCAGCAGCTAGCCAGTCGCCCGACGGCGACCGCCGCGACGGTGACCCGGCAAGGCTACTGTGCGCCGAGTTGCCCGCTGTCGCGTTGGAGGGACCGCGGGCGGTCGGCAAGACCGAGACTGCGCTGCGCCGGGCGACCACTGTGCATCGCTTGGACGACATCGCCGAATTCGACATCGCTCGCGCCGATCCCTCGCGTCTTGCCAAGGGCCATCCGCTGGTGCTCATCGACGAGTGGCAGAGGTTGCCGGAGTCGTGGGATGTCGTGCGCCGCGCGGTGGACGCTGACCCCCGTACGCCTCGGTTCTTGCTGACCGGCTCCGCAGCGCCGGCACAGGCGCCGACGCACTCAGGTGCAGGCAGAATTGTCACGGTGCGCATGCGGCCACTGTCGCTCGCAGCGCGCCTGCTCGAGACCGATGCCGACGCCCTGCTCGAGGGGCGTGACAGCGACTGGCGCATTCCCCGCGACGCCAGTCTGCTCAACGCGTTGTTCCAATCGTTGGTCACCTTGTCGGTGCGCGTGTACGCGCAAGCGAACGAGGCCAAGGTGTTCCATCTGCGCACTCAGGGCGGAGAGCACGAAGTCGACCTGATCGTCCAAGGAGCAGGCGGTCGCGTCGTGGCACTGGAGGTGAAACTCACCCAGACCGCCTCCCACAGCGACACCCGTCACCTGCGATGGCTTGCAGAACGCATCGGACCCACGCTCGCCGATGCCGCAGTCATTACCACCGGGCCCGAGGCGTACTGGCGACCCGACGGCATCGCTGTCATCCCTGCCGCACTGCTCACCGCTTGAGTATCGCTGTGCACGTCCATGCCGTCTTGATACAGGCCTGCCTGTCGCCGACGAGAATATACTGACATCAGTGCGCCAGCACAAGGAATCGCCATCACGAGCGCGCCGCAGACTCAAGCGGTTGCAGCGCGCATCGCGGCTCTGAGGCATCGGGGAACAACATGATCAGTCGCAGCAATGCGAGTTTCGGCAGTTTCGTTCGGCAGCTGTTCGGTTCTGCTGCAGGACGAGGGCCACGGCGGCCGCGTCGCGCGATGTGCGCGCTGGCGGCATGCTTTGTGGGGTCAGCGTTGCTGGCGACAGCAATGGGGCCTGCCTGGGCACAGAGCAGCGACGCGACCCTCTCGCAGCTTTCGATGAGCCACGTCCGCAGAGGCGTTTCCGTCACCGGCTTCCACGTCAGCAGCCCTCAGTACTCTGACTACACGACGCTGGTCGGTCCCACCGTCGCTGAGGCGGTCGTCACCGCCGAGGCGTCAAATCCCTCGGACACGGTGACCATCAGCCCTGCTGACGCCGATCCCGACACCGACGCGCACGAGGTCGCCCTCGCCGTCGGCACGAACGTCGTCGAGATCGCGGTGCAGCCCTCAGACGACGCCGAGCCCAGCACGTACACATTGACGGTGACCCGGCTGTCGGATGCCCCGTTCGAGCGTGACACCACCGAGGAGCACTTCTTCGGCTGGGAGATCGAAGACCCGTACTCGGTGGCATCCGACGGAGTCCACATGTGGGTCGCCGGCCCGCTCTCGGCCACCGTCGTCGCCTACGACCTGGCGAGCGGCGAACGTCGGCCGGCTCTGGACATCAGCCCCGAGGCCCATCCGCATGTCGGCGCCTCCTATGGAGTGACGGTGAGCGGGACGACGCTGTGGGTCCTGGACCCCTCGAATCAGAAGATTCATGCGTTCGACACGGCCACCGCCGCGCCGCTGCCCGGCTTGACCTTCGACTCGCCGGCGTCGCCGGGCGAGGCGTGGACCGACGGCGAGACCTTCTGGTTGCACAACGGCGGGCTCGACAGCATCGCCGCCTTCGATGCGGTGACCGGCGAGCATCTCCCTGACAAGAGCCTCACGACCCTTGTCGAGGCAGGCAATACCGCGGTGGGGGGTTTCTGGTCAGACGGCGACACCATGTGGGTCTCAGACTGGAATGCCAGCAAGATCTTCGCTTACGACCTGTCCACCGGCGAACGACTGCCCTCCAAGGACTTCAACACGCTGGCCACCACGCTCGCCGGTATCGGCAACTATCTCCCCGCCGGATTGTGGTCGGACGGGAACACCATGTGGGTTTCCGACTTCCGGGTCGACAAGGTGTACGCCTACAACATGCCGCCGACAGCGATGCTGTCGACGCTGGAGATCGAAGGGTTCGACTTCGGCTCGTTCCGGCCCGGCCGGCGGCACTACTCGCTGCACCTGCCGATGAGCACCACGTCGGTCACCCTCAGGGCCTCGGCGGCGTCGCGCAGCGCCCAGGTGTCGATCAGCCCCGCCGACGCCGACGACACCGTCGACGGCCACCAGATCGCAATCGGCACCGACGCAGCCGCGGCAACCGTCTCGGTGGTCGACGGCGACGCTTCCACCGCGTATACCGTTGGGCTGTCCCGTTCGGAGCACGCCACGGTGTCCAGCGACGCAACGCTGTCAGCGCTCGAGCTGACCGATGTCGACCTCGGCGTCTTCGACAGCATCGACTACTACCATGCCGGCACCGTGGACAACAGCGTGTCGCGCACCACGGTGACCGCCACGCCTGCCGACCTCGGCGCTTCGGTCACCATCAGCACGCCTGACGCCGAAGCTGCCGACGGCTACCAGATCGACCTCGACGTCGGCACCACCTCGTTCGACGTCACGGTGGACTCCTCCGACGGTCAGCGCACCCATGTCTACCGCGTGAGGGTCGATCGAGCCGCAGCCGGCGACTACGGCTGGGCGGCGAACCTCGACATCATGCTCGACGACATCAGCGCCACCACTGGGGGATCGTCCCATGCCGGCGGCGTGTGGTCCGACGGCACGATCGTGTGGGTCGTCGACCAGAGTCGCAGCGTCATCTTGGCGTACGACCGCGACAGCGGGGCCCGGCTGCCCGAGCGGGACATCGTCGACCTGCGAACGTACGACGAAGACTGGAACTTCACCGGGAACTGGGATCCCCGGGGCATCTGGTCAGACGGCGACACCATGTGGGTTGCCGACTGGGTCGACGACAGCGTGTTCGCCTATTCGCTGGCAGACGGCACCCGCCGGGCCGACCAGGACTTCGAGTTGGCGTACGAGAACAATGAGGCCAGGGGCATGTGGTCCGATGGCACCACCATGTGGATCACCAATGCCCACAAGGTGTTCGCGTACACGCTCGGTACGGGCCAACGCGATCCCTCGAAGGACCTTGACGGCCTGAACGAGGCCGGCAACTCGTCGCCGTGGGGCCTGTGCTCCGATGGTGAGGTCTTGTGGGTGACTGACACGAGCGATGCCAAGACATACGCATACAGCCTCGATGACGGTTCACGACTCCCCGAGCAGGACTCCCCAGTCCTCGCGACCTCGCCGCGGGGCGCGTGGTGCGATGCCAGCCATCTGCTCACGACCAGTTCCGCACGTCGCGTCCACGTGTTCAACATGCCCCAGTCCGAGGAGCAGTCCGAGGTGGAGGGACAGCGGGAGTCGGAGTCTGATGGGGGGCCGTTGGGGGTGTTGGAGCAGCGGGTGTTGGCGCCTGATGAGATCGGTTCGGTGGTGTTGTCGAGCGGTGCGCCGGGGGAGTTGGGCGTGTCGTGGTCGGCGCCGGGTTTGGTGCCGTTCGAGTATCGGGTGATGTGGGCTCGGGAGGATCTGGGGTATCTGTCGTATTGGCAGGCTGATGAGGCGCATCGGGGCAACGTGTGGCCTGCGCCGGATGCGTCCTCGGTGACGCTGGAGGGCCTGGAGGAGGGCGCGACCTACAAGGTGCGGGTGCGGGCGCGGTTCCTCAGCCTGGGGGGGAAGGTGTCGGCGTCGCCGTGGACTGATGAGGTCACGGCGGTGGTGTCGTCTTCGCCGTACGCCCAGCAGCAGGCCGACGAGCTGGGGTCCGATGAGCAGCAGTCTGACGAGTCTGAGCAGCGGGCCGACGAGCCCGAGACTGAGCAGCGGGCCGAGTCGGTGGGGCCGCCGTTGACGGCGAGTTTTGAGGGGGTGCCTGATGCGCATTCGGGTGCGGGCAGCGATTTGGTGGTTCGGGTTCGGTTCAGCGAGCCGTTGGCGGTGAGCTTTGTGACGATGCGCGACGGCGGTGGGGTGTTCGTGCAGTCCCCGCATCGGGTGGTCAAGGCCAAGCGTGTCGAGGGTCGCAGCGATCTGTGGGACATCACGGTGAGGGTCGGCGATGACCGGAGGCTGTCGGTGACGGTGTTCGAGGGCTCTGGCTGTGACGGCGAGCATGCGGTGTGCACCGCCGATGGGCGGCCGGTGTCGAAGGCGGCCCAGATCTTCATCGGAGGCCCCAGCAGCTAGCGAGGCTGCGCGTTCGCAGCCTGTGCGTGCTCGACTCAGTTGGTTGCCACGCAGCGGGTTCCCGCGGCGGGCCGACTTTCGTCGGAGGGACAGGCCGGCAGGCTGTCGATATCGACGCCGGTGTTGGCCTCTTAGGTGGCCTTCTCGGTCGCGCTGATGCACCCGGACATCGAGTAGCTGTTGGCATGGTAGGTGACGACAATCTGGCATCCCGCTGGAGGCGGAGTTGTATCGCGCCCGGGGCCGTCGTTCGGCCAGTAGCGAGCGATTGCCTGGGAGACTCCTTGGCGCTGCCTCGGTTCGACCAGGACGCTGACGAAGCCAGCTCTGGTGCACGAAAAGCTGTACGCGCCGCTGGAGGAGGAGGAACCCGATACATATTCGTAGGTCACTTCTCGAGTGCCGTCGACAAAATACTCAATGCTGATTGTCTGGGGGCCATAGGGCGTACCGGGGTCGAATCCGGCTGACGTGTCGACGGTGATCTGACGCCCATTCAGCGAAATCCGGCTGTCTTGGCTGTCGGTATAGCTGAGACTGTAGGTCAGCGGCCCGCCGCAATCCCCGACGCTGATCCTGAGGCCGTGGCGGATGACGTCGCCGCCCTCCCGAGTGCGTTCCCCGATTCCATCCAAGATGCAGCTGTTGCCCTCTCTGCTCCAGCCGCTCTCGCACTCTTGTCTTGGCGGCGTCGGCAGACTGAAGCTGGTTGTCTCGCCCTCGGTGATGGATCTGTACGGCTGTTCCGACTGAGCTGCGGCCGGGGAGCCAGCAACACCGGCCAAGAAAGCCAGCACTGCCGTGATCGTTCCCAAAAGCAGAAATACTCGGGAGAGCGTCCTCTTGGCGGGCAACGGCATCGTGTGTCCAACGTACTAGTTCACGCGTACCGGCTCAAACGATCTATCTTGGGTCTTGCGCAGGCTCTGGACTGGGCTTGTCAGAGGCTCCCTTGTCAAGCGGCGAGTTTGAGTGGCGGTTGTCGGGTGTTTTGGTCGCGCCACATTCGGCGGATGACTCGGTTGGCGAGTTGTCGTTTGTGGGCTCGTCGGGCTTCTCGTCGGGTTTTGTTTTCTGTGGCCTTGCGGGCGAGGTAGGCGGCGGCTTGGGGCTGGTGGCGCTGCTGGGTTACCGACGCGATGTGGAGCACTGAGTTGATGCGCCGGTTGCCCCGGAAGTCGAGCCGGTGTTTGACGGGGTCTGAGTTGCCTTCGCCTGAGGAGAGCGCGACGGCGCCGGTGCCGCACCAGCGGGCGAACTTGGACTCGCGGTCGAACCGGCGCGGGTCGCCGACCTCGCACACCAGGGTGGCTGCTGCGATGGGTCCGATGCCCGGCTCGTCGCGCAGGGTGGTGCCGTGGCGGTCGAACAGCTCTTCGATGAGGCGCTCGAGGCGGCGGATCTGCCGTCGTGCGGCGCTGCGCGGCCGGGCTCGACGCCCGCGAAGTGCCCGCGTCGCGCCCGGCGGCGGCCAGAGCGATCGCAACATGCGCTTCCCACTTGGCCGATCCCTCCACGCCGACCCGCTCGGTGCGGTGGGCATTGAGCAAATCGATCGCCGCGCCGTAGCCGGCCGCGGTGTTCGCGAACGTCTCACAGCAGGTCTCGACGCCGTGGCAGTCGACGATGCCGACGGTGAATGTGTCCTGATGGGGGTCGATGCCCCCGACTGGAAATGACATGATGTGCTCCTGCTGGAATTGATGCTCCGGTGGTCCGGGATCGGCAGGGGCGCTTCGTCACAACCGAGTCGAGAAAATCAGGTTCCCTTCAAGACAGGAGCGCACCTGCCGGCCCCACACTCGACGCGACACGTCTGACAACAGGCACAAAGCCAAAACCTTGTGGAGTCACCGCCGAGCGCAGGACCGGACCGTAACCCCCAGGCCGAGGGCCCCGGCAACCACAACAATGACACTCGGGAATTTTGTGTGTCGGGCGTGGTCTGCGGGGCGTTTTGTCGCGGGTGGGGCGGGCCGGTTGGGGTGTGTTGTTGGCGGGTGGTGGTTGTGGGCTGGCATGATGGTGTCAGTCCGGTTTGGCTGGGGGGTTCGTAGTGTTTGTTCGGGGTGTGGTGCGCGGTGTGGTGCGTCGGTGGTGGTCGGCGGTGTTGGTGTTGGTGTTGGTGGTGGGTGTGGCGGCGCCGGCGGGGGCTGGGAGCGGCTCGGGCGACGGCGGCGCGGCGTGGGGCCGGGTGGCGGGCGGCGATGTTTCGCTGGGCGCGGGTCATGTGCTGCCGTATTCGCTGTGGTCTGACGGTGCGACGCTGTGGGTGGCCGATCCGGTGGCGGGTGCGGTGCTGGCCTATGGCCTGGCGGCGGGGGAGCGCCGCGCGGGCCGCGACCTCGACGGGGCCGAGGTGGGGTTTTGGATGCCGATGGGCGTCGGCGGGGACGGGTCGGTGTTGTGGGTGAGCGATCTGGCCAGCGAGAGGGTGTTCGCGTTCGATCTGGTGTCGGGCGCGCTGTTGGCGGGGCGCACGGTCGTGCCGGGTTTCTCGCCGCGCGATGTGTGGTCCGACGGGGACACGCTGTGGGTGGTGGACCCCTCAGGGGGCGGGCTGGCCGCGTTCGACGCGGCGACCGGCGACGCGCTGGAGGGCCGGTCG
>NZ_CBDBOM010000001.1:0-20640 GCF_965208355.1 Candidatus Poriferisocius sp. | reverse complement strand
CATCCACCGCATCGCCCGGTTGGAAGGTTCCTTCGAACGCGGTGATGCCGATGGCCAGCAGCGAGGCACCTCGCTCCACCATCGCCCGACGAGCACCGGCATCCACCCACATCGTGCCGGTAGGGACCATGGCGAACCCGATCCACAGCTTGCGGGCGCTCAACCTCTGGGGCTGGGCAGCCACCGTGGTCCCGACTCCGGGCACATGGGCCAGAGCATCAGCGACCACCCCTGGGCGATGGGCGGCCGCGATCACAGTCCGCACCCCCGACCAGCTGGCAATGCGAGCGGCGGCCAGCTTCGAGGCCATGCCACCGCTGCCCCGGTCGGTGCCCGCACCGCCCGCCGCGGCGGCCAACTCGTCCAGCAGGCTCAAGTCGGTGATCTCCCCCACAATCCTGGCTTCGGTGTGGGAGCGGGGATCGGCGGTGTGGACCCCTTCGGTGTCGGTCAAAAGCACCAGCAGCTCGGCCCCCACCATGTGGGCTACCAGGGCCGAGATGCGGTCGTTGTCCCCCCAGCGAATGGCGTCGTCGGCCACCGCATCGTTCTCGTTCACGATGGGAACAACGCCCAGCTTCAGCAGCCGGCTGAGGGTGCGCTGGGCATGCAGATACTGGGTGCGCTCCAGAAAATCCCGGGGGGCCAGCAGCACTTGGCCGCAAATCAGCCCATAACCGTCCAAGAACTCCTGGTACAAGGCCATCAGCCGGCTCTGGCCCACCGCGGAGAGCGCCTGGAGGGTAACCGAGTCTCGGGGGCGACCCTGCTCGAAGCCGAGCACCGGCAGCCCCGCGCCGATTGCCCCGGAGCTGACCACCACCGCCTGATGGCCGTCGGCCACCGCCGCGGCCACTTCGCCGCTCAGCTTGGCCACTGCCTCGGTTCTGATGGTGCCGTCGGCCTCGGTTATCGACGACGTTCCGATCTTCACCACCACGATCACGACGACACCTCTTCATCCATATTGAGATACTCGTCGTCATCGTGGTACTCGAACTCGAAATCGCCGATCCGAGCGGTGTCGCCCGCTTGGATCCCGGCCCTAACCAGGGCCCGATCCACACCCAGCCGCTCTAGGCGACGGCGGGCGAAGTCCCAAGCGCCGGGAGCGTTCAGATCGGATAGCGCGACCGTGCGCTCCACCGCTCGGCCCACCACGACGTAGGCGCCGTCGTCGGCTCGCTCCACCCTGAATCCCTCGGGGACAGGCCGGTGGACCACCACTTCGCCTGAGGTTCCGGCGTCCCGCCCACGATCTTCCTGGGATCGGGCGGCCCGAACTGCGTCGGCCATGGCCCTGATCAGCTCAGGCAGGCCAGTGCCGGTCACCCCGGAGACGCACAGCGCTCCCGGCGGCGGCTCCAGATGGCCGGCATCGGCTTTGGACGCCACCAAGATCCGGGGCCGCTCCAACAGCTCGGGGCGGTAAGCGCCCAGTTCCTCCAACAGCACCCGCTGCTGTTCGACAGGGTCGATCTCCTCCACTGAGGCCAAATCAACCATGACCACCAGCGCCCGGGCCCGCTCGGTGTGGCGCAGGAAGCGGTGGCCGAGGCCGCGGCCCTCGCTGGCCCCGGCGATGAGGCCGGGGATGTCGGCCACCACCATCTCGAAGTCGTCGTCGGTTCGGACCACCCCCAGGTTGGGCTCGAGGGTGGTAAACGGGTAGTCGGCGATCTTGGGACGTGCGGCGGAGATGCGGGAAATCAGCGTGCTCTTGCCCGCATTGGGGAAGCCGACCAGCGCCACGTCGGCCAGCAGCTTCAATTCCAGCCTCAGCCAGCGCTGCTCCCCTGCCTCGCCCTGCTCGGCAAACGCCGGAGCCCGATTCTGATGGGTGGAGAACCGGGCGTTGCCGTGACCTCCCTGACCGCCGGCGGCGGCAAGCCAGCGAACCCCGTCGGCCGCGAGGTCGGCGAGCAACTCCCCGCTCTGGTCCTTCACCGAGGTTCCCACCGGAACCCGGACCACGGCGTCGTCACCGGCCGCCCCATGGCGGCGCTTGCCCTGGCCATGGGTGCCGTCTTTCGCCCGGCGATGAGGGTGGTCTTTGAACGCGATCAGCGAAGCCACATTGTGGTCGGCCACCAGCCAGACACTGCCGCCGTCGCCGCCGTCGCCGCCGTCGGGACCGCCTTTGGACACGTGGGCCTCACGGCGAAAGGCAACACATCCAGCGCCGCCGTCGCCGCCCCGCACATTCAGGCCGCACTCGTCTACGAACTGGGACATCGCATCCCAGACGGACCACTGGTCAGTCGGCGATGACGTCGACGAGCTTGCGGCGGCGCCGGTGGCCGAACTTGACCCGGCCGTCGGCGGTGGCGAACAGAGTGTCGTCGCGGCCGCGCCTGACGTTCTCACCGGGATGGATGCGGGTTCCCCGCTGGCGGACAATTATGGATCCCGCGGTCACCTGGGTGCCGTCGAACACCTTCACGCCAAGGTATTGGGGATTGGAGTCGCGGCCATTGCGGGTTGAACCGCCGCCTTTGGTCTTGGACATCTCTTGCTCCCTTCAGCGCTCGGGCTAGGCCTTGATCGCCGTGATCCGAATACGGGACTTCTGCTGGCGATGGCCCCACCGCCGACGCTGGTTGCTCTTGTTCTTGTAGGTGAAACCGTTGATCTTGGCGTCTTTGACCGAATCCACCACCGTGGCGGTGACCTTGGCCTTGCCGAGCTGGTCGGGGGTGGCGGACACCGAGTCTCCGTCCACCAATAGCACCGGGGTCAGCTCGACTTCCGCGCCGGGCTCACCCAGCAGCTCCACATCGAGCATCTGGCCCTCTTCAACCTTGTACTGCTTTCCGCCTGTGCGGATGACGGCATACACCTGCTTGCGCCTCGCTCACTAATTGCCGGCAGGTCCGACGAACAATCCTAGACGAAGTACCGGCCACCAACCCCAACCGTTAACGCCTCGTCGCCTCGGTCGGGCGGTGGCGGCTATTTCTTGGCGGTGAGCGCGGGGTCGAGCTCCAGCCCCCGCCCCTCACAGGTCGGGCAAGTGGTCGAGCATGACTCCAGCAGCCCCTCGCCGATGCGCTTGCGGGTCATCTCCACCAGGCCCAGATCCGAGATGTCCAACACCTGGGTGCGGGTCTTGTCCCAGGCCAGCGATTCTCGGAAGACCTTCATGACCTCTTCGCGGTTGCCCCTCTTCTCCATGTCCACGAAGTCGATCACGATGATCCCGCCGATGTCGCGCAGCCGGAGCTGTCGGGGAATCTCTTGAGCGGCCTCCAAGTTGTTGCGGAATACGGTCTCCTCCAGGCTCGAGTCACCGACGTTTTTGCCAGTGTTCACGTCGATGACCGTAAGCGCCTCGGTGCTCTCGATGATCAGCGATCCGCCGCCGGGGAGCCACACCTTCTTGTCCAGAGCCTTGACGAACTGCTCGTGTATGTGGTGGCGCTCCAACAGGCTGAGATGTTCGCTCTCGGCGTCGTAATAGTCGAGCCTCTCCACCAGCTCGGGAGCCACGCTGGACACGTAGTCGTGCACTTGGTCGAACAGGCGGCGATCATCGATCTGCACCGACCGGAAGTCCTGGTTGAATTCCTCGCGGATGACGCGAACCGCCATCTCCGGTTCCCGATACAGCAATCCGGGCACTTGGCTGCGCTTGGACAAGGCGTCGATTTCCTCCCACTGCGACACCAGCCGCTTCACATCGCGCTCCAGTTCCTCTGCGGTGATCTTCTCGGCTGCGGTGCGCACAATGATCCCGTGCTCTTCGGGCTTGCACCGGTCGAGCACTTTTCGCAGCCGCTTGCGCTCCTTGTCGGGAAGCCGCTTGGAAATGCCGTAGGTCTTGGAGTTGGGCACCAGCACCACGAATCGGCCCGGCAGCGACACCTCCTGGGTCAGCCGGGCGCCCTTGTGAGCTATCGGGTTCTTGGTGACCTGGCACATGATGGTCTGGCGGGCCTCCAACAGATTCTCGATGCGGGGCGAGCCATCGGAGGTCTCCACGTCGTCGGGGTCGAAAACCACATCGCCTCGGTACAGCACCGCATTCTTGGGAGTGCCGATGTCCACGAAGGCGGCCTCCATGCCGGGCAGCACGTTCTGAACCCGGCCCATGTAGATGTTGCCGTGGATCTCCCCGACGTCATCAGCCGGACGGGAGACGAAGTGCTCGATCAGCGCCCGGCCCTCCACTACCGCAATCTGAGTGGCTTCGGGGCGGACTTGGACAAGCATCATGTAGCGACCCACCGGTCGGCCTTTGCGGCGGCGACCACGACGGCGCTCCAGAGTCTTCTCATCCAGCTCTACCGGCCCGTCGGACACCCGGTGCTCCACCGGTTGAACCGGGCGGTTGCCTCCCCCGCGGCCCCTTCCACCTCGGCGACGGCGGCGCTTGCGGCCCCCTCCGGATGCTGAACCCCCAGAATTTGGGCCGCCCGAGGCTGAGCCCCCGGAACTTGGGCCCCCTCCGCCACCCGATCCGTTTCCGCTGGGTGCGGGGCGGGAATCCCCTACTTTGGGCCGGTCTCCTGAAGGCGCGGGGCGGGAGTCCCCAATCTTGGGCCGGTTGCCTGAAGGCGCGGGGCGGGAGTCCCCGATCTTGGGGCTGGTTTCGCTGCTACCGTCGTCGGACCGCTTGGAGGGTTCTGCCTGCCTAGTGCCGCCAGCGGACTGCTTGGCAGTCCGCTCTTTTGAGTCGCTCATTGGTGTAGTCCTTTCTCATTGCACACCAACCGTGGTGCGCTGAGCAGGGGCTGCGCCGACCTCAAGTGGCTCCAAGCGGGCGCCATCCTGCTCAATCCATTGACGAGTGCGCCGAACAAGTACCGGGCGGTAAACGGGTTCGAGTGCGGCCAATAGCTCCGACGGGCGTGCTGCCCGCGGCTGGGTCCCCAGAGTGGCCAAGAGGCGAACCCCCCGGCTCGTCGGTTCACCGACCTCCAGGGCACGCACCTGAGGGGCCATATCGTCGGTGATCTGTCGGCCTTTGCGTTCTCGCGTAACCATAAGCGTAGCCGCCCCGCACACCCGATCCACCCATCGGGCGAGATCGTCAGCGGTCACATCCACCAGTTCGATGTCCCAATCACAGCTGGTGACCGCCTGCTGCAACGACATCGCGCCGGGCATCAGCACCGCGGCTGCGGTGGTGGCGATTCCATCGGGCAACACGCTGACCAGGGCTTCCAGAACTTCTTTGACCTCTACATCGGCGCGCTTGAAGTCGACATCCAGATACTCGGCGTCCGACTCATAGCCGGTGGCCAACGCCAGCCCGAAGTGCAGCTTGGCCCGGGGCGAGAACCCCTCGGTCTGAGCCACTGGCAGCCCGGTTCGCCGCAGGGAACGCTCCCAAATCCTGGCCACATCCCGATGACTGGTGAACCGGATGCGCCCGATTTTGCTATACCGAAGCCGTATCCGAGTTCGCGGCGCCTCGTTTGGATTCACGACGAGGCCCCTGGCTCGATAACCCTCAGATCAGGCATCCAAACGCCCATCATCACGACGAGGTCTCGGCGCCCACACCGGAGAGCTGCACGGGCACCGCGGTGGGCGGTTGGTAGTTGGTGGGGACTTGGCCGGTGCCCTGGCTGCCCCCGGCGGGAGGCACCGCAGAGGCCACAATGTGCTCGATGCTGTAGCCGGTGCAGGCTCCGCAGTCATAGCACGGGGTCCACCGGCAGTCTTCCAAGCCCACTTCATTGAGGGCGTCCCGCCAGTCTTGCCACAAGAAGTCCTTGTGCAAACCCGCCGACAGATGATCCCAGGGCAGAACCTCGTCTTCGGCGCGGTGCCGGTGCACATACCAGTCCACCGAAAGGCCGTGTTTGGCCATGGCCTGCGTCCAGCGGTCGTAGTCAAAGTGCTCGGACCACTCCTGGAAGGTGCCACCCTGCCGCCACACCTCTTCGATGACCCGCCCGATGCGGCGGTCACCGCGGCTGGCCAAGCCCTCAATCAAGCTGGCCTTGGGATCGTGCCATTTCATCTGGACGCCCCGGTTCCGTTTGATGTCGTCGCGCAGCAAGAAGATCTTGCGCTGGAGCTCGGTCACCGTGTTTTGGCCGAACCACTGAAAGGGGGTGAACGGTTTGGGCACAAACCCGCCCAGAGACACCGTCACCGAGGGGTTCTTGGTGTGGGACTTGCCCAGCTCCACGCAGTTGCGGGCCAGCTCCCCGATGGCCAGGGTGTCCACATCGGTCTCGGTGGGTAGCCCGGTGAGGAAGTACAGCTTCATACGCCGCCACCCCTGGGAGAAGGCCGACTCCACTGCCCCATACAGATCGCGCTCATCGATGAGCTTGTTGATCACTTGGCGCATCCGCCAC
This sequence comes from Candidatus Poriferisocius sp., assembly GCF_965208355.1. Lineage (GTDB taxonomy): Bacteria > Actinomycetota > Acidimicrobiia > Acidimicrobiales > Bin134 > Poriferisocius. The sequence goes on along the minus strand of NZ_CBDBOM010000001.1, from coordinate 14,326 downwards.
GACCCGGCTTCGGGGGCGAAGGTCAGGCCCGTTCGCCGGGCCCGTTGGATCTGGGCGGCCAGTCCCACGGTGAAGGCGTCCACCCGCAGGCTGGGCAGCGATACCGACACCTCGCCGGCGCCGCAGTCCATGGTGGCCGCCACCACCTCCTCGATCCCGCTGAAATCGGCAGTGGACAGCGACGTCAACGCCACCTCGTCATAGCCGGAGCGGGCCAAGCCGTCAGCCACCATGGTTCGGACCTGCTCTGCGGGCCTCTCCCGCACCGGGCGGGTGATCATCCCCGCCTGGCAGAAGCGGCACCCCCGGGTGCAGCCCCGGAATACCTCTACATTCAACCGGTCGTGGACTACCTCGGTGAGCGGCACCAGCTGGTGCTTGGGATAGGGCCAAGCGGCCAGATCGGCCACCGTGCGCTTTTCCACCGCCGCGGGAACATCGGCGAACCGGGGCGTGATCGACACCAGCGCGGGGCCGTCGTAGGCCACGTCGTAGAGCGACGGCACGTACACGCCCTCGACCGCGGCCAATTCTCGCAGCACTGCCTGGCGCGACCTCTTGCCGGCCCTCTTCCAATCGCGGACTACCGCGTTGATCTCCGAAACTGCTTCCTCCCCGTCGCCCAGCACGAAGAAATCGACGAAGTCGGCCAGCGGCTCGGGGTTGTAGGTGCAATGCCCCCCTGCGCCAATCAGCAAGTCGCCATCGGCCCGGCGCTCGGCGCGCACCGGCACCCCGGCCAGATCGATGCAGTTGAGCACGTTGGTGAATACCAGCTCGGCCGACAAATTGAACGCCAGCACATCGAAGTCTGCCGCCCGGCGGTGGGTGTCAACCGAGAACAGCGGGAGGCCCGCGGCCCGCATCTCGGCCTCCATGTCCACCCAGGGGGCATAGGCCCGCTCGGCCACCGCATCGTCGTGCTCGTTGAGGATCTCGTAGAGGATCTGAAGACCCTGATTGGGCAGGCCGATCTCGTAGGTGTCGGGATAGGCCAGCAGCCACGCCACCTTTGACGGGTGGTGCTCCGGCTCCACCATCCCGCCTTCGCCGCCGATGTAGCGCGCCGGTTTCGACACTTCAGGCAGCACCAGCTCCAATTTTGGCCAAAGAGACATCAGCACCAATCTACATCTGGTCTCCGGTTTTCTCCGCTCAGGTAAACCGGCGCATGCGGACGTTGAGCACTAGGCCGAGGCCAATGAGGGTGGCGATGGCCGAAGAGCCGCCGTAGGAAACCAAGGGCAGGGGAATGCCGGTGATGGGGGTGATGCCGAGGGTCATCCCCACCGCCTCGAACATTTGGAACAGAATCATGGCGAATACCCCCGAGCAGATCAGCGCGCCGAACCGGTCTCGGGCCAGGCGAGCAGCTTGGAGTATCCGCAAGAGCAAAAGGGCATAGAGACCCAAGGTGGTGGCCGAACCGACGAAGCCGAACTCTTCTCCGATCACGGTGAAGATGAAGTCGGTGTGCTGCTGGGGCACCAAACCGCTCAGGGTTTGGGAGCCCTCTCCGTAGCCGGTTCCGTGTACCCCGCCGTTGCCGATGGCGATCTGGGCCTGACGCTGCTGGAAACCGGCCTCGGTGATGCCGGTGGTGGGGTCGACAAAGGTTCGGAGCCGGTTGGTCTGGTATTCCTCCAGCATGTTGGAGTTCACCATCAACACCACCACTGTGGTGGCGATGAGGGCGATGCCGATGACCTGGCGGAAACGGATGCCGCCGATGAGCAGCAGCACGAATCCGATGAACACGTAGATCAGCGCCGTGCCCACATCGGGCTGGAGCAGAACCAGTAGGCCGGGCCACGCGACAATGCCCACGGCAAAGAACACCCGGGGCGCGCTCATATGGTCTTCGTAGCGCGACAAGAATGCGGCCACGGCGACGATCACCGCGAGCTTGTGAAACTCCGAGGGCTGAAGTTGGAAGTCGCCGAATCGGAACCACGATCGGGCACCGTTGACCTCTTCTCCCAGCGGACCCAGCACCACGATCAGCGCCAGAATGCCCACCCCGTAGATGGCCACTGCGAACTTTGCCAGCTCCTGATACGGGACCCACGCCGCGAACACCATGAACAGCGCCCCGGCCACCGCGAACAGCGATTGCCGCTCCAAGAAGAAGGTGTCGAAATTCTCCGGATCTCGTCCCCGAGTGGTGCTGTAGATGGCCCCCACGCCGATGGCGGCCAAACCAGCCGCGGCCAGAATCAAGAGCACGTCGATGTGCATCCACGGCGCGTAAGGGCTGCTACGGGGGTCCAGTTCTCGGGACCGGCGCTCCTCTATGGAGATGACTGCCATCAGGCTGCACCTCCTGATGAAGCATCCTCTCCATCCTCCTGGGTCTCCGCGCCCTCAACCGGCCCGCTCAAGTCGGCGAGATCGTCGATGGTGCGCACCGCGGGCACCGAGTCGGTGGCAAGGGGTTCCATCACGCGGCGTACTGCGGGAGCAGCCACCGAAGCCCCGAAACCCGATTCCTCCATTATCGCCACAACCACATATTCGGGGTTGGGATTGGGACCGAAGGCGGCGAACAGCGAGTTGTCGGCCTTGCCCACCACCTCGGCGGTGCCGGTCTTGCCCGCCACTGCCCACTCCTCATGGGGAAATCCAGCAAAAGCGAAATAGCCGGTGCCTTCCAACTCGCTGGTGACGCCGAGCAGGCCTTGGAGGATCGGCGTCCGGATGGAATTGGGCAAGTAGACCTGGTTGAGCACCCGGTCGGCGAAGGCCTGCACCACTTCTCCGGTGACCGGGTTCTCTATGCGGTCCACCATCTTGGGGGCATACAGCGTGCCCCCGTTGGCGAAGGTGGCGTAGCCGTTGGCCAGCTGCAACGGGGTGGCGCCCAGCACACCCTGGCCGATGGCCAAGACGATGGAGTCGCCGGTTCGCCACGGCTCTCCCGCCGCCTCAGCCGCCGATGGGGAGGGCACCCGGCCCACCCCCTCGCCGGGCAGCGCGATTCCAGATTGAGCGCCGAAGCCGAACAGCACCGCAGCCCGCTGGATGCCCTCCCGATCGAAGCGGTCGGCCCGGTCCATGGTGTCGCCCAAGTAGTAGAAGTACACGTCGGACGACACGGTGATGGCTCGGATCAGATCGACCGGCCCGTAGATGGCCTCCTCCGCGTTCTTGAAGGTACACGAGGCGATCACGTCCTCCTCGCAGGACGGCACCACGTACACCCCGGTGTCCTCGTAGAGCGTGCGGGTGTCCAACACCCCCCGGGGACCGATCACACCGCTGTTCATCGCGGCATAGGCAGTGAACAGCTTGAATGTAGACCCTGGGGGGTAGATGCCGGCCAGAGCCCGGTTGTGCAGCGGCTGGTGGTTGTTGGGGTCTTGGAGCTCTGCCCACCGATCGTCGGAGAAGCCGCTGACGAATTCGCTAGGCGAGTACGTGGGGAACGACGCCAACGCCAGCACTTCTGATCCGTTGGGATCCAGCACCACCATGGCACCGCCGGGAGCCCTGAACGGGGGATTGTTCGGATCATCGGGCTCTTGCTGGCGGGCCTCGGCCAAACCGGCCAAGAGCTCTTTCTCAGCCATGGCCTGGATGTCGATGTCCAAGGTGAGGTGGACATCGGCACCGGCAACCGGATCGACCTGTTCGATCACCCTTACCGGATCGCCGACGTTGTCCACTTCCAGGCGGGTGAAACCGGGAACGCCTCTCAACACTGGCTCAAATGACGCCTCTATGCCGGTTTGCCCGATCTCGTCATTTCGCCGGTAGGTCTTGGGATCGTCGGCCACCAGCTCGTACTGCTCTTCGCTGAGCAAGGAGACATAGCCCAGAATGTGGGCGCTCAAGTCGCCATAGGGATAGGTGCGCACACTGCGCAGGACGGTGCTCACGCCGGGAAACTCATCGGCCCGCTCCGCCAAGATGATCTCAAAGTTCTCGGTGACGTCGTCGGCCACCGGCACCGAATCGAGCGGGCCAAAACGAGAATCGGCCAACGCGTCGTTGATCTCAAACACCTTGGTGAGTCGGCCGGCCCGGCTGATCTCGGTGGCCAGGCGCAGAACCAGCGCATCTTGCCCGTCCTCGTCGAACTCGGTGTCGTAGGTGAACCGGTCCACCGTCACCACCAACGACTCCCGGTTGTCCACCAGCACATTGCCGTTGCGGTCGAAAATCCGCCCCCGAGGAGCGGGCTCGTAGAGCACCCGAACGGTGTTGGATTGCGCTTGGGCCTCAAACTCCTCCGAGCTCAAAACCTGGAGGAACCACAGGCGAGCCACGAGCGCACCGAAAGCCAACAGGGCCAACAAGGCCAGGAAGCTGAGCCTCAGGCGAAGCGACTCGGGGCTCACCGCTCTTCTCCCAGAAGCCTCGGCCAAGACCAGCGCCACAGGCCCAAAAGGGGCAGGCTCAGCACCAGGTTGTAGGCCGCAGCCACCCCCATGACCACGTACAGACGGTCGGTGTAGAGGTTGGCCTCGCCCAGCAGTTCACCCAGTACCGCGTACACCAGCAGCCCGCCGGCGGTGGCAACCGCGGCGATCAGCACGTTTATCCACCAGGCACTGCGGAAGATCCGCTCTTCCAGCAGGCCCACGGCATACCCCCACACGGTGTAGATCAGCGCGGAGAGGCCGAACAGCGTGGGCAGGTACAGATCGATGCCCAAGCCGATGACAAAACCGGCGATCGCCCCCCGCTCGGGTCCGCCGACGAGGCCGGCAGTGACTGCGATGGCCAGGGGAACCTCAGGGGCGACTCCGAGCACCCGCAAATCGGAGAACAACGCCAGATGAAGCACCAGCGCAGTGATCAAGAACAGGGTGCTTCGAGCGTACGCGCTGACCATGCTCATGCTTCTTGCCCCCGGAAATCGCAGGGAAATGCCCCTTCAATTGCCACCACGACGGTCTTGGTCATGATTCTTCAGCCAGGGGGTCATAGAGCAGAACGGTCACGAAGCTCAGGTTGTCGGTGCTGGCCGAGGGGTTCACGGTGAGTATCTGGAACAGGCGGGCTTCGTCGTAGTCGATCTCGGTGACGGTGCCAATGGGGATACCGGCGGGGTAGCGGCTGCGGTCCACACCACTGGTAACCACCTCGTCCCCAACTGCTACCTCGGTGTCGATCTCCAGCCCCTTGCCCACTACCAGCGGCTCGCCGTGTCCGCCGCCCGAGGCCAGAGCCACATCGTCGGAGCCCACCACCAACACGCCCACTTCGAAGCCGGGATCGGTGATCAGCGCCACCTGGGAGTGCCGACGGCCGGGGTCGCCGTCGATCCGACCGATGAGCCCACCCCTGGTGACCACCGGCATCCCGTTGCGGACCCCGTCTTCAGCACCCCGGTTGATCTGGACCGAATAGCGGTCGAAGTTGCCCACGTTGGCGGTAACCACCTCGGCCACAATGTTGGGGATGTCCTGCACGTAGGGCAGTCCCAGCTCGTCAAGCAGCGATTCCAGGCGAAGGGCCGCGTCGGAGTCCAGAATCCTCTGGCCTTCGAGCTTTTGCAGTTCTTGTCGCAGTTGCTCGTTCTCAGATTCCAACTCGTCATAGCCGGTGACGCCGGTCCAGGCGTCGCCGACCGGTTCGAAAAGCCGATCCGCCCCCGACCGCAACGGGGAGATCAGATCGGAGAGGGTTTCCTCGGTGCGCTGGAGGGGCTCAAAATTCCGGGCGTCCAGAGTAAGCAGGGTCGCGGAACTGAGCAGCAGAAAGATCAGGGTGACTCGCGACCGACCTGTGCGAGTGCCCGTTGCCACGGGGCCGAACCGAGCGATCAGTCGTACGACGACGAGAAGAGGAGTCCCTCGAGCGCGTCAAACTCCTCCAACGACTGGCCCGAGCCAATGGCCACGGCGTGGAGGGGATTGGGCGCCAAGCGGATCGGCATCCCCGTCTCTTCCTCGATGCGAGGGGCGAGGCCGTTCAACAGGGCTCCGCCGCCTGCCAGCACGATGCCTGCCTCCATGATGTCAGCAGCCAGCTCGGGGGGAGTCTCGTCGAGCGTCACCTTGACCGCGTCCACAATCGACCGAACCACCTCAGACACAGCCTCGCGGATCTCGGAGGTGGAGGTGACCACGGTCTTGGGCAGGCCGGTGACCATATCCTGACCCCGTACCTCGGCATAGCGTTCCTCGCTGCCCGCCCACGCCGACCCCAGCACCATCTTGACCTCTTCGGCCGTGCGGTTGCCGATGGTGAGACTGTGCTCCTTCTTCAAGAAGGCAATGATGTCCTCGTCCATCCGATCGCCGCCCATCCGGATCGACTGGCCGGTGACCACGCCGCCCAGCGAGATCATGGCTACTTCGGTTGTGCCGCCGCCGATGTCCACGATCATGTTGCCCGAGGCCTCTTGTACCCGAAGACCGGCGCCGATGGCCGCAGCCATAGGCTCTTCGATGATGTAAACCGGCTTCTTGGCCCCGGCGGAGACCGCTGCCTCCTGCACGGCCCGCTGCTCTACCGGGGTAATGCCGGAAGGAACGCAGATCACCATGCGGGGCCGCGTCAATCGTCCCGGAGACACTCGCTGGATGAAGTACCGCAGCATCTTCTCGCAGATGTCGAAGTTGGCGATAACCCCGTCTTTGAGTGGACGGATGGCCTGGATGTGGGCCGGTGTGCGCCCTAGCATCCGCTTGGCCTCTGTACCCACTGCTACGGGTACGCCATTGCTGGTTACCGCAACCACGGAGGGCTCGTTGATGAGGATGCCCTCGCCGCGGACATATACCAGCGTGTTGGCGGTGCCCAGGTCGATCGCGACATCGCGGCCCACCAATCCGCTGCTGGAAGAGAACCGCCGCTTCACCATGGGGCAAGGTTAGAGCAGCCGACCCGAAACCGCACACCGGCCAAGAGGCCGCGCTTCACAGGTTGGGAAAGAAGATGCCGATCTCGCGCTCCGCGGAGGCGTTGCTGTCGGAACCGTGGACGAGGTTCTCGGTGACTTCGAGCCCGAAGTCACCCCGGATCGTCCCCGGAGGGGATTCCAGGGGGTTGGTGGCCCCCATCATGGAGCGGACAACGGCATAGACGTCTTCGGGCCCTTCGACCACCACCGCCACCGATGGGGAGCGGCCGATGAACGCCACCAAATCGGGGTAGAACGGGCGGGCTACATGCTCGGCGTAGTGGCGCGCGGCCAAATCGGCGTCAATGGTCAGCATGCGCATAGCCGCGATGCGCAAACCCCGGGCCTCGAAGCGGGACAAGATGGTTCCCACTAGGCCCCTCTCCACCGCATCAGGCTTGCACAAAACAAGTGTCCGATTCACCAGTGGAGCCCTTTCGAGTGTGCCGCTAAATCAATCACCGGCTGCACCCTACTGATCGCGCGAGGTCAAGTGAAGGCGGGCCGCGCCAGCGGTGTACAAGGAGCCGGTGACCACCACCGCGTCCTCATCGGCGGACAGCACCAGAGCCCGTTCCACTGCCTCGGCCACATCGTCGGCCACCTCGGCGTCGATCCCCCGGCGCCGGACCGCCTCCGCCACCTCCGCGGCCGGTAGCGCCCGCGGCCAGTCGGGAGCACAGCACACCACCAGGTCGCAGCGGGCACCGGAGGCACCGATAGCAGCCAGCATGGCATCGGGGTCCTTGTCGCGCATCATGCCGACTACCCAAGTAACCGTGCCCAAAACGGTGAACTGGTCGGCCAGGGTGGCGGCTGCCGCGGCCAGGCCGTCAGGGTTGTGGGCCCCGTCGATCACCACCAGGGGCTGGCGGGCTACCACCTCGAACCGAGCCGGGACCGCCACATCGCCCAGAGCGTCCAGGACCGACTCATCCAGCTGTTGTCCCACCAGGGCCTCGAACGCGGCGATGGCCAGTGCGGCGTTGTGCCCCTGGTGGGCTCCGAACAGGCTGACGTAGACGTCGTCGTAGCAGTCTCGGGAAGTGCGAACCGTGATCTGCCGCCCGCCCATCGCCGGACGGTTCTCCACCAATTCGAAGTGCTGGCCCGCGACCAACAACTCCTCGGGTGACTCCTCAGCAGCAATTGCCACCAACTCGGCGTCCATCGGCCCCAATACGGCGGTGGCGCCGGAATGGAGGATGCCCGCCTTCTCCCCCATCACCGCTGCCTCCCAGCCGAGGCGGCCATCGGTGTGGTCGCGGCCGATGTTGGTGATGACACCCACCCGGCTGTTCACCACGTTGGTGGCGTCGTAGCGGCCCAGCTTGCCCACCTCCACCACAGCCAGGTCCACGGCAACATCGGCGAACCAGCGCAAGGCGGCTGCGGTCACCAGCTCAAACCACGAGGGCAGGCTGCCGGCGTGGCCGGTGGCCAGATGATCCTCCACCAGCCGCAGATGGCCCAAGAGCTCGGCCAGCTCAGCATCGCTGACGGGATCGCCGCCCACGCTCATGCGCTCGTTGATGCGCTCAACGTGAGGGCTGGTGTAGACCCCCACGGTCATCCCCCATGCCTGGGCCAGCGCAGCAGTCAGCGCGGCCACTGAGCCTTTGCCGTTGGTGCCGGAGATGTGGACGGCCGGGTAGTCGGCCTGGGGTTCTCCCAGCGCAGACAGCAGCCCCCGCATGGGGGCCAGCGACAGACCGTCGGTGTCGCCTGCCGTAGCCTCCAGATTGACATGGCCGTCCAGCCACGACTGGGCCTCGGCCAGGGAGGGGAAGAACGCCTGATTGTCCATCCCCACGCTCAGCCGGCCGTTGGGCTCAACCGGTCCTTGGAAAGGGCCAAGTGGTCAGCTGGCCTGGCGCCGGGACCGGTCGGCAGATCGGACCTTGGCCGCGTTGAGCAGTTGGGGTGATTCCTCGCCGCGGACGGTCTCGGCGCCGACCACGCACTGGACCACGTCGTCGCGGCTGGGCAGCTCGTACATGACGTCGAGCAAAACCTCCTCCAAGATGGCCCGCAGTCCCCGAGCGCCGGTATTGCGGCTGAGAGCCAGCTCGGCCACCTCCGACAGGGCCTCATCGCGGATGACCAGCTCCACGTTCTCGAACTCGAAGAACTTGCAGTACTGCTTCACCAATGCGTTCTTGGGCTCGACCAGAATCCGCACCAGCATGTCTGGCTCGAGGTGGGAAACCACACCAACCACCGGCAGGCGGCCGATGAACTCGGGAATGAGGCCGAACTTGATCAGATCCTCAGGCTGGACTTGGGTGAACATCTCACCGTGATCCCGCTCTGCCTCAGAGCGGATGTCGGCACCGAAACCAACCCCGACGTTGCCCACCCGATTCTCGATGATCTGCTCCAACCCGGCGAAGGCGCCCCCCACGATGAACAGCACGTTGGTGGTGTCGATCTGGATGAACTCCTGATGGGGGTGCTTGCGCCCGCCCTGGGGCGGCACCGACGCGGTGGTGCCCTCCAGGATCTTCAGCAAGGCCTGCTGCACACCCTCGCCGGAAACGTCCCGGGTGATCGACGGGTTCTCGCTCTTGCGGGAAATTTTGTCGATCTCGTCGATGTAGATGATGCCGGTCTCCGCCTTCTTGACGTCGTAGTCGGCAGCCTGGATCAACTTGAGGAGGATGTTCTCCACGTCTTCGCCCACGTAGCCGGCCTCGGTCAAAGCGGTGGCATCGGCGATGGCGAACGGCACGTTCAGCATCCGGGCCAGGGTCTGGGCCATTAGCGTTTTGCCGCACCCGGTGGGGCCGAGCAGCAAGATGTTCGACTTGGAAAGCTCCACCTCGGGGTCGGAGGAGCCCATCTGGACCCGCTTGTAGTGGTTGTAGACCGCCACCGACAAGATCCGCTTGGCGTGTTCTTGGCCGATGATGTAGTCGTTCAAGAAGGAGTAGATCTCCTGGGGCTTGGGAAGCTCCTTGAACCCGACGTCGGCGCCTTCGGCCAGCTCCTCCTCGATGATCTCGTTGCAGAGGTCGATGCACTCGTCGCAGATGTAGACGCCGGGGCCGGCGATCATCTTCTTCACCTGCTTCTGGGTCTTGCCGCAGAAGCTGCACTTGAGAAGTTCTCCGCCCTCTCCGAACTTAGCCACGATTCTTGCTCCCCCTACCGAATGGCCGTTATGGGGCCGGCGGCTTCAACGGCGTCACGCGACGAGATGACCTCGTCGATGAGCCCGTATTCCTTGGCATCCTCGGCGGTCATCACGTAGTCGCGGTCGGTGTCCTGTTTGACCTTGTCAAGATCCTGGCCGGTATGGCGGGCCAGGAGCTGTTCGAGCTGGTCCTTGAGCCGCTGGATCTCCCGCGAGGCGATCTCGATGTCGGACACCTGCCCGGACGCCCCCGCGTAGGGCTGGTGGATCAGCATTCGGGAATGGGGCAGCGCCAGGCGCTTGCCTGGAGCCCCCGCGGCCAAAAGCACGGCGGCGGCCGAGGCCGCCTGACCGAAGCAGATGGTGGTGATGTCGGGCTTCAGGTATTGCATGGTGTCGTAGATGGCGAACATGGCGTTGATGTCGCCGCCCGGACTGTTGATGTAGAGGTTGATGTCTTTGTCGGGATTCTCCGACTCCAGGTGCAGCAGCTGCGCGCAGATGAGGTTGGCCACGGTGTCGTCGATCGGCGTGCCCAAGAAGATGATGTTCTCCTTGAGCAGACGGGAGTACAGATCGAACGAGCGTTCACCCCGGTTGGTCTGCTCGACCACGACTGGCACCATGTAGTTCTGAGGGTTCATTTGCTTTAGCTCTCGATGGTGGTGGGGGGAAGCTCGGACTCGTCGTCCAGATTCAGGCTAGACCGCTCAATGGGGTTTCCGTCGGGATCTTTTATGTCGACCCGCTCCAATACCCATTCCCGGGTCTTGCGCATCTTTGCGTCTAATCGTACCCCCTTGAGGCTGCTTTCATCGTGAGCGAACACCGATGACTTCAACTCATCGACGGTCTGGCCCACCTGGGCAGCCAGCATGGCCAGCTCGAAGTCCACGTCCTCATCAGCGGCTTCGATGGACTCCGCAGCAGCCACCGCCCGCAGGGCCAAGTCGGTTTTTGCCTCCTGAAGTGCGGGTTCGCGCAGCGCTTCGGCCATCTCCTCCACGGTCTGGCCGATGGCTTCCAAATAGGCGTCCATCTCGACGCCCTGGCTGCCCAGGCGCATCTGGAGGGTCCGCATGCGGTGCTGAACTTCGGCATCTACCAGGGCCTCGGGGATGTCGTCGGCAACCAGCTCGGCGAGCTGTTCTCCCACCTGTGCAGACAGTGAATTCAACGCGTTGGCCCGCTTGGCCCGGGCGATGTTCTCGGAGACGTCGGCCCGCAGCTCCTCCGCGGTGTCGAACTCCGAGGCCTCTTGGGCGAATTCGTCGTCGAAATCGGGCAATACCGTCTCCTGCACCTCCTTGACCAGGATGCGGAACCGCAACAACCCGTCTTCATCGGGGTCGGGATGCTCGGCGTTGAACTCCAAGATGTCGCCGGCCTTTGACCCGCGGAGCTGATCGTCGATCTCCGGCACCACGGCCCCTTGGCCCACTTCGTAGGCGTAGTCGTCCACGGTGAGGCCTTCGACTTCCTCGCCGTTGTAGGTCCCGTAGATGTCCATGGTCACATTGTCGCCATCGATCGCCGGCCGGGTGACCGGGGCCAGCTCGCCGAACTGCTTGCGGAGCTGGTCCACCTGCTGGCCGACCTCCTCGTCGGTGGGCAGCGGGCTGGGCACCTCGGCTTTGAGCTGGTCGTAGCCGGTGATTGAGATCAGAGGGCGCACTTCGACCACCGCGTCGAAGCTCACCGGTCCATCCTCCGCCCCGCTGGTGATGTCGATCTCCGGGGGGGCGATGACATCGACGTCGTGGTCGACGACGGCCTGGGCGTAGTACTCGGGAACGGCGTCGCTGAGGGCCTCTCCCCGGGCCGCTTGGGGACCCAACCGGGCCTCCAGCACCCGGCGGGGGGCTTTGCCGGGGCGGAACCCGGGCAAGCGCACTTGGCGGGCGAGTTTGCGGAAAGCCTCGTCCAGCTTCTCCTCGAATTCCTCCAGATCGATGTCCACCGACACCTTGACCCGGTTGCCCTCCAAGGCCTCCACCGTGCTCTTCACAAGTTGGGCATTCTACCGGCGACCCTCCGAATCCTCGTGTCGTAGCCGGTAGCCGCGATGGGTAGATATCATTGACGACCAGCCCCGCGGGTGTAGTTCAGTGGTAGAACCCCAGCCTTCCAAGCTGATGACGCGAGTTCGATTCTCGTCACCCGCTCTCTTCGAGTACCCACCGTTGGGCGGCGTCAGAACTGGAAATAGATGTAGTCGGCGACCCCTTCGGGACCAAGGGCCACCACAACCATGATCCACACCGAGAAGCCCACCGCTGTCACACCCATCGGAACCTTGGCCAATGCCTCCGACCCCTTCTCGGCCCAGGCTCGGGGGAAGAACTGAGCAACTAGGGCGGCCACGATGGCCAGGGCCACCAGCGGGTTCAACAGCTCAGGACCGGTGTCCCAACCGGAGAAAAGCCGAGCCAGCACATCGCCGGTGCGGTCGAGGGTCTCGCTGTTGAACAGCACCCAGCCCAGACACACGAAATGGAAGACCCAGAACCGCCGTATCCATAACCGGACGGTGCCGGAAGGGAGCCACCGCCGGCCCAAGAAAGCGAGTTGCCGTGGCTTCCGGGTTTGGCCGGCTTCTGTCCGCCAACGCTCCACCGCCAAACCAACGCCGTGGTAGACGCCCCAGAGAACGAACGCCCCGGCCGCGCCATGCCACAATCCCCCCAGAGCCATGGTGAGAAGCAGGTTCCTATAGGTGGCCAGGCGTCCCTTTCGGTTGCCGCCCAAGGGGATGTAGAGGTAATCCCGCAGCCAGCGGGACAGCGTCATGTGCCACCGCCGCCAGAAGTCCTGAATGGAATCGGCCGTATAGGGCAAGTTGAAGTTCTGGGGGAAGCGGAACCCCATCAGAAGGGCCACGCCGATGGCCATGTCGGTATAGCCGGAGAAATCGGCGTAGATCTGCACCGCGTACCCGTAGATCCCAGTGAGCATGTCCAGGGCGCCGTGCTCACCGGGGGCATCGAAGGCATCGTTCACCACCGCTCGAGCCAAAAAGTCGGCGATCACAACCTTCTTGAACATGCCCCGGCCGATGAGCTTGACGGCGTGGACCACCTCTGCCCGGTCAGGGCGGGTGTGGGACCGCAGTTGGGGCAAGAATTCGGTGGCCCGCACGATGGGCCCGGCTACGAGCTGGGGGAAGAACGACAGGTACACCGCGAAGTCGAGCAGCGTTGCCTCCTCGGTGCGACCCCGGTGCAGATCCACGATGTAGCTGATGGCCTGGAACGTGAAGAACGACACCCCCACCGGCAGCACAATGTCGAGGGCGGGACTGGAGATTCCCAGGTTGCGGTCGAGGCTGTCGGTGAAGAAGTCGTAGTACTTGAAGAAGGCCAACACGCCGAGACTTAGCGTGACCCCGCCGGCCACCGCCGCCTTGCGAACCCATTCGCGGCCCGCACGCACGTTGATCGCAGCGGCAATCGCATTTCCCAAGGTCATGCCCACCAGCAGCAGCACAAAGCGGGCATCCCAGGCGGCGTAGAACCAGTAGGAGGCCCCCAGCAAGAACAGCTTCCACGGCACCGGCCACCGCCGCAGCGCCCACGCCACCGGCAGCACCACCGCGAAGAACACGGCAAAGGTGAACGTAGGAAACAGCACCGCCGCCGACCCTATCTGCCGCTGTGCAGAAGCCGCGTCACACCGCGCCCCTGGCAGGATTCGAACCTGCGGCCTGATGATTAGAAGTCAACTGCTCTGTCCGGGCTGAGCTACAGGGGCGGGCTGGCGCGTTTGCCAGTCATTTCGAGTGTATTGCCCAGCCGAGCCCGGCCCGCGCCGGGTTTGGAGCGGCGAGCAATGACAACAGCGGCTGGGCAGGCTATCGGGGGTAGCGTCGGAAGATGGCTGATGCTGAGGTTCTAACCACTGCCGGCGGAGTGGCGTTTGTGCGCACGCCCGAGGAGCGATTCGCAGGACTCGACGACTATCCCTACGAGCCGCGCTATGCCGACATTGATGGCCTGCGGTGGCCTATGTGATGGCAGAGCCAGAGGGGGACGACGACGATGCGGCCACGATCTTGCTGCTGCACGGGGAGCCGACCTGGGGGTACCTGTACCGCAAGATGATTCCGCCGCTGGTGGCCGCCGGGTACCGGGCGTTGGTTCCCGACCTGATCGGCTTCGGGCGCTCCGACAAACCGGTGGAGCGTTCGGCCTACACCTATGAGGGCCACGTGGGGTGGATGCGGCAGTTCCTCGCCGCCACCGCTGGGGAGCGGGGCGCTGGTCCGCTGCACCTGTTCGGACAGGACTGGGGTGGGCTCATCGGACTGCGGGTGGCCGCCGAGAACCCCGATCTGGTCG